>SCUY01000315.1 GCA_004322525.1 Lysobacter sp.
GGCGAAGTCGTTGACGCCGAAGCGCTGGGTGGGGCCGACGTACATACGAGCGTTTCCGGCGTCGCCGACCATTTCGCCGAGAACGACGACGACGCGCTGCGCATCGCGCGCGACATCGTGGGGCACTTCAACCGCCGCAAGCGGGTCGGGCTCGCGATGCGCCCACCCCATGCACCCCTGTATCCCGCCGAGGAGCTCTACGGCATCGTGCCGAAGGACGCGCGCCGCCCGTTCGACATCCGGGAGGTGATCGCGCGCATCGTCGATGGCAGTGAGCTGCAGGAGTTCAAGGCGCGCTACGGCAAGACGCTGGTCACCGGCTTCGCGCACCTGCACGGTTATCCGGTCGGAATCATCGCCAACAACGGCATCCTGTTCGCCGAGAGTGCGCTCAAGGGCGCGCATTTCATCGAATTGTGCAACCAGCGCGGCATTCCACTGGTGTTTCTGCAGAACATCACCGGCTTCATGGTGGGCCGCAAGTACGAGAACGCGGGCATCGCGAAGGACGGCGCCAAGATGGTGACCGCGGTGGCGTGCTCGCATGTGCCGAAGTTCACCGTCGTCATTGGTGGCAGCTTCGGCGCGGGCAACTACGCGATGTGCGGCCGTGCCTATGGCGCACGGTTTCTGTGGATGTGGCCCAACGCGCGCATCTCCGTGATGGGTGGTGAGCAGGCCGCGAGCGTGCTGGCGACGGTACGACGCGACGCCATGGCGGCGGCGGGCCAACCGTGGAGCGCCGGTGATGAGGAGGCGTTCAAGTCTCCGATCCGCGCGCAGTACGAGACCCAGGGCGACCCCTACTACGCCACTGCACGCCTGTGGGACGACGGCATCATCGACCCCGCCGATACACGCCGCGTGCTGTCGCTCGGCATCTCGGCCAGCCTCAACGCACCGATAGACGAACGCACACGCTTCGGCGTGTTCAGGATGTAATTCCGCGCGGCGTCGACAGTGGCGCCTGCGTCACGGTTCGGGTGTCAAGGCCACGTGATAGGCTCGATCTCCCCCGGCCGCGCACAGGCGCGGGCGCTTGGGCCGGTCGCGGTCTGCCCCGCAGATCGGCCCCTATCCAAGGAGCCCCACATGGCGATTTTCAACCCTGCCCCCACCATGAAGCGCGATGGCGCACCGGCGCAGGACTCCGCGCTGGGCAAGCAGCCCGATGCCAATGAATTCTCGTTCGCGCCGCCCGTGTCAGCCCCGGCGGCAGCCCCCGCCCCGGGCCTTGGCGCGCGCGCCCAGCCTCGCGAGGCCAAGGAATCGGTGATCGCCTCGGACGTCTCGATCGAAGGCAAGATCATGGGCTCCGGCAACGTGCGGATCGCGGGGCGATTCACCGGCGATATCGCGGTCGAGGGCGATCTCACGATCGAAGTCGGCGCTCGCGTCAACGGCGGCGTGCGTGCGCGTCGCGTCATCGTGGCCGGCGAGCTCGAGGGCAACATCGAATCGGCGCAGCGGGTCGAACTGGTGGAGAGCGGTGCGATGACCGGCGACGTCAAGGCCGGCACGGTCACTGTCGCACCCGGTTCGCGCATGCGAGGGATGGTCGAATTCGGCTGGACCGATGAAAAGCCGGCATCCGCGCGCAATGGCAAGGGCGAGAACACGCCGGAGTCCGGCAGCGCCGCATGAGCGCTGTTCGACCCGGCGCGCCGGGCGCGACGCGGGCCTGCCCACACTGCAAGGCGACGATCCTCGCGACGGCCAGTGTCTGCCCCGCCTGTCGGGGCCATCTCCGCTTCGATGCATCGGCTGGAGCGGATGGAGAGCGCGCCACGTCACTGCTCGTCGAGGGCCAGCTGCGGTCCGACGCCACGGGCGGTGCGGTCGAATACACGATGGTGCTCGTCATCCGCAATGAACGCGGGGAGGAAGTAACGCGCCAGGTAGTTGGCGTGGGAGCGCTCGAGGGTTCTCAGGTGCGCAGCTTCAGCGTTGCGGTTGAAACGATGGCGATGCCTTCGGGAAAGAACCGGCGCCGCTGATCAGCCCGACGGCCCGCAGCCATCGCAACCGCCACAGGGGGGATTCACCGGCGCAGGCGCGATCCGGCGGCCGAGCCGTTGCAGAGCCGGCAGTGAGGAATCGACGAGCCACAGGGCGAGCCGCCCGCGCAGGCGACGAGCCGGCTTCGGCAATCGCGTCAGCACGATGTACAGCGCGCTTGCAATCACGGCGAGCGCGACGATCAGGTTCTGCATGAACAGACTGGCCTGCATGCCTAACCGCCCAGCCGGATGGCGATCTGGTACGTCAGCATCGAGGCGACGTAGGCCAGCGCGAACAGGTAACCGGCAGCGATGCCCACCTGCTTCCACGAATTGGTCTCGCGGCGGATCGTCGCCAGCGTGGAAATGCATTGCGGCGCGTAGATGAACCAGACCAGCAGCGACAAGGCGGTCGCGACCGACCAGCCCTGCGCCAGCAGCGGTGTGAGTGCCTGCGCAGCGGCCTCGTCATTGGTCGCGCTCAGGGCATAGATGGTGGCGAGTGACGACACCGCGACCTCGCGGGCCGCGAGCCCCGGCACCAGCGCGATGCATATCTGCCAGTTGAAGCCGAGCGGAGCGAATACCGTCGTCAGCGCATGGCCGATGCGCCCGGCGAAGCTGACATCGATCGGATTGCCGACGAAACCTTCGGGTGCCCCCGGGTAATTGAGCAGGAACCACAGCAGCACGGTGAGCGAGAGGATGATCCCGCCGACGCGCCGCAGGAAGATCGCGGCGCGCTCCCACAGCCCGATGAGCAGATCGCGCGGATGCGGCAGTCGATAGGACGGCAGCTCGAGCATGAGTGGATGCTCGCCCTTGTCGCGACGCCACTTCTTCATGACCCAGGCCACCGCCAGCGCGCTCAGGATGCCCGCGGCGTACAGCGCGAACAGCACGAGGCCCTGCAGGTTGAGCATCCCCGCGACTTCACGCCGTGGGATGAAAGCGCCGATGAGCAGTGCGTATACCGGCAGGCGCGCCGAGCAGGTCATCAGCGGAGCGACGAGGATCGTGGCAAGCCGGTCACGCGGATCCTGGATGGAGCGCGTCGCCATGATCCCCGGGATCGCGCAGGCGAAGCTTGAAAGCAGCGGGATGAACGACCGGCCCGAGAGCCCGGCCGCCGACATGACGCGGTCGAGCAGGAACGCGGCGCGCGGAAGGTACCCGGACTCCTCGAGCGCGAGAATGAAGAAGAACAGGATGAGGATCTGCGGCAGGAACACGATGACGCCGCCGAGCCCGGCGATCACACCATCGACGAGCAGGCTGGCGAGCGGGCCCTTCGGCAGTACATTGCCCACGCCCTTGCCGAGCCAACCGGTACCCAGCTCGATCAGGTCCATCACCGGCGTCGCCCAGGCATAGACCGCCTGGAAGATCAGGAACATCACCACCGCCAGCGCCAGCAGGCCGAATACCGGATGCAGCAGCCAGCGATCAAGCGCGTCGTCCACCGCCGCGGTGCGTCGCGGCATCGTGACTGCACGCTCGAGAATGGCGCGCGTGCGATGGTGCAGCGCATCGGCCGGATAGTCCCTGTCGCCGGTGGCCTGCGGATCGACGACCGCCGCAGGCAGCGCCACCCGTCCCTCGCGATCGAGCAGCGCGACCAGCGCGGAGGTGCCACCGCGCTGCACCGCGATCGTCGGTACCACGGGCACGCCCAGTTCGTGCTGCAGCACCTCGAGGTCCACCCCGATCCCGCGCCGCCGCGCCGCGTCCATCATGTTGACGGCCACGATCATCGGCTGGCCCAGCTGACGGACTTCCAGCGCAAAGCGCAGGTGCAGGCGCAGGTTGGTGGCATCGACCACGCAGATGATCACGTCGGGTGCCGGCTCGCCCGGATAGAAGCCGCGGCAGAGGTCGCGCGTGACTGCCTCGTCGAGACTCGCCGCCTGCAGGCTGTAGGCGCCCGGCAGGTCGAGCACCACGTATTCGCGGCCGGAAGGCGCGGTGAACCGGCCTTCCTTGCGCTCGACGGTGACGCCCGCGTAATTGGCGACTTTCTGCCGGCTGCCCGTCAACCGGTTGAACAGCGCCGTCTTCCCGCAATTCGGGTTGCCAACCAGGGCGAGACGGGTCGCGTTGTTGCCCATGGCCGGCTCAGGCCGCCTCGACCGTCGCACGCGGCTCGATGGCAACGTCGACCGACACGGCGACCCGCACCTGCACACGGTCCGCCTCCCGGCGACGCAGCGCGAAGCGGGTGAAGCCAATCTGTACCAGCAGCGGCTCGGCGCCGACCGGCCCGGCTGCCATCACTTCGACGCGCTCGCCGTTGACGAATCCGAGTTCACGCAGCCGGCGGGCGACCGCGTCGTTCGACGATATCGCTTCAACATCCAGGACGATGGCCGTGGTACGCCGCGGCAGTTCGGACAGTCTCACGAGCAGGCGCCAAATAGGAATTGTTCTCAATTGTAGCACCGCGGCGACGCAACGGCTGTGGGCCAGCCGCTATCATCGTGCGCTTTCCCCGGGCATCCGTTCATGAGCCATCCTCTGCTCAATCTGCGCGAGGGCCCCGTCGCGCGGCTGCGCCTGAATCGCCCCCGTCTCCACAATGCTTTTGACGCGACGGTGATCGCGGCGCTCACCGGCGCGCTCGATGCGGTGATGCGCGATGCCGACGTCCGCATCGTCGTGCTCGAAGCGGAAGGCGATTCGTTCTCCGCCGGCGCAGACCTGAACTGGATGCGTGGCATGGCCGCCGCGGGCGAGGACGAGAACCGGCAGGACGCCCTCGCCCTCGCCCGGCTGATGCGCATGCTGGACGAACTGCCAAAGCCGACGATCGCGCGCGTGCAGGGTGCGGCATTCGGAGGTGGCGTCGGCCTCGTGGCCTGCTGCGATATCGCGATCGGCACGTCCAATGCGAAGTTCGGCCTCACCGAAAGCCGGCTCGGCCTGCTGCCCGCAGTGATCTCCCCCTACGTGATCGATGCGATCGGCCCGCGTGAGGCGCGCCGCTGGTTCGCGACCGCCGAGTTGTTCGATGCCACCACGGCCCTGCGGATCGGCCTGCTGCACGAGGTGGTCGGTGAGGAGGCGCTGGATGCGGCGGTCCAGCAGCAGATCGACCTGCTGCTCAGGGCGGGGCCGGTCGCCGCGAGTGAGGCAAAACGCCTCGTGCGCCGGGTCGCGGCGCATGCCGGCCGCGAACACCACGACGCCGACAATGCCGACCTCATCGCCCGCCTGCGCGTCTCGCCCGAAGGGCAGGAAGGCATCGGCGCGTTCCTCGAGAAGCGCAAGCCCGTCTGGTGCACCTGATGTTCGAAAAGATCCTGATCGCCAATCGCGGCGAAATCGCCTGCCGCGTGATCCGCACGTGTCGTGCACTGGGCATCCGCACCATCGCCGTGTATTCCGAGGCTGACGTCGGTGCGCAGCATGTGCGCCTGGCCGACGAGGCGTATTGCATTGGCGGACCGCGTCCGCAGGACTCCTATCTGCGTGGCGACGTGATCCTCGAGGTCGCGCTGAAGTCAGGTGCGCAGGCAATCCATCCGGGGTATGGCTTCCTCAGCGAGAACGCGGACTTCGCCGAAGCCGTCGAAGCGGCCGGCATCACCTTCATCGGTCCGCCCGCCGCGTCGATGCGCCGCATGGGCAGCAAGGCCGGCGCGAAGGAATTGATGCAGGCTGCGGGCGTGCCGGTCGTGCCGGGCTACACCGGCGAGGAGCAGTCGCCGGACATGCTGCATCGCGAAGCCGACCGCATCGGCTACCCACTCATGATCAAGGCCGCGCATGGCGGCGGCGGCAAAGGCATGCGCATCGTGCGTGCCTCCGGCGAATTCCCGGCGCTGCTCGAGAGCTGCCAGCGCGAGGCGCGCAATGCCTTCGGCCGTGACCGCGTTCTGCTGGAACGGTACGTGGAACAACCGCGCCACATCGAGATCCAGGTCTTTGCCGATCGCCATGGAAATACGCTGCACCTGTTCGAGCGTGAATGTTCGGCGCAGCGCAGGTACCAGAAAGTGCTGGAGGAATCGCCGTCCACCTTCCTCAGCGCCGACATGCGCCGCGCGATGGGCGATGCCGCCGTGCAGGCCGCACGCGCGATCGATTACGTCAACGCCGGCACGGTGGAGTTCATCGTGGCGCCGGACGGCGGCTTCTACTTCATGGAGATCAATACGCGGCTGCAGGTCGAGCATCCGGTGACCGAAATGGTGACCGGGCACGACCTCGTCGAATGGCAGCTGCGTGTCGCGGCGGGTGAGGCCCTGCCCTGCGCGCAGGAAGATCTCGCCCAGCGCGGCCATGCGATCGAGGTACGCCTGTACGCGGAAGACCCGGATGCCGGCTTCCTGCCGGGTTCGGGCAGGCTGCAGCGCCTGCGCCTGCCGAATGCGGCGCCGGGCGTGCGTATCGATTCCGGCGTGGTGGAAGGCGATGAAGTGACGATCTTCTACGACCCGATGCTCGCCAAGCTCATCGTGCACGGCGCCGATCGTGGCCAGGCACTCGCACGGATGCGCGCGGCGCTCGCGGCCTGCGAGATCATCGGGCCGAAGTCGAATATCGGTTTCCTCGAACGCCTCGTGCGGCATCCCGCGGTCGTCGGTGGCACCATCGACACGGGCTATCTCGACCGGCACCTCGATGAGTTCCTTGCGCCAGGCGCGGATGACCACCGGCTGTTCGTCTGCGCGGTGGTCGCGCGGCTGCTCGCGCGCGAGGCGGACGCGCATCACTGCAATGTCGCGACGAACGACATGGCATCGCCTTGGGCGCGGGTCGATGGCTGGCGCGTCGGCACGGCGGCAGCGGGACGGCTGGCGTTCCACGCGCCCCCGGGCCGGGTCGAAGTGCGCGCGGCGGGCCATGCCGGTGACTACCTCATCGAACATGCAGGGCACGTACACGAAGTACGCGGCGCGCTACTGGATGACACCGCGCTCTCCCTGCAACTGGACGGATCGGCTCTGCGCGTGTCGGTGCTGCGGGGCCTTCATCGCTGGACCGTGCACGACGGCACCTCCCGCCTGTCGCTGGAGGCAGCGCCGCTGTACGAACCAGCGGTGCGCGCGCTGGAAGGCGGTACCGACCGGATCGCCGCGCCGATGCCCGGACGCGTGGTGCTGGTCCGCGCCGCGCCGGGCGACAGCGTGGAGGCGGGGCAGGAAGTGATGGTCATCGAGGCGATGAAGATGGAGCTGAGCCTCAAGGCACCGCGCGCGGGAATCGTGGCGGAAATCCGCGCGGGAACCGGTGAATTCGTCGAGGCCGATACGGTGCTGGTCACACTGGAGCCGTCGACATGAGCGACTTCGTCCGCATCGTCGAGGTGGGGCCACGCGACGGGCTGCAAAACGAGAAGGCGCATGTGTCGACCGCCAACAAGATCGAGCTGGTGAACCGCCTCACCGCCGCCGGGCTGCCCGTGGTCGAGGCCACGAGCTTCGTGAGCCCGAAATGGGTGCCGCAACTGGCGGATGCAGCCGATGTCTACCGTGGTATCGCGCGCCGGAATGGCGTGGACTACCCCGTACTGGTACCGAACCTGCAGGGCTACGAGCGTGCACGCGAGGTCGGGGTCGAGCACATCGCAGTCTTCACCGCTGCCTCGGAGGAATTCAACCGTCGCAACATCAATGCCGGCATCG
This sequence comes from Lysobacter sp., assembly GCA_004322525.1. Taxonomy (GTDB): domain Bacteria; phylum Pseudomonadota; class Gammaproteobacteria; order Xanthomonadales; family Xanthomonadaceae; genus Cognatilysobacter. The sequence continues at coordinate 7,628 of SCUY01000315.1, forward strand.
ACGAGTCGCTCGAGCGCTTCCGCCCGGTGATGGAACGGGCGAAGGCCGATGGCGTGCGGGTGCGTGGCTATGTCTCGACAGTGCTGGGCTGCCCCTATCAGGGCGAGGTGGCGGTCGGGGACGTCGTGCGCGTCGCCGCTGCGCTGCATGCGATGGGCTGCGAGGAAATATCGCTTGGCGACACCATCGGCATCGGCACGCCCGTGAAAGCGCGCGACATGCTGCGCGCGGTAGCGGATAGCGTGCCGATGGAGGCGTTGGCGGTGCACTTCCACGACACCTACGGCCAGGCGCTGGCGAACGTTCTGGCCTGCCTGGAGGAAGGCGTGCGGGTGGTCGACTCCGCGGTGTCCGGTGCCGGCGGCTGCCCCTACGCACGCGGCGCCAGCGGCAACGTGGCTTCCGAGGACGTCGTCTACATGCTGCATGGCATGGGCATGACGACGGGTGTCGACCTGGCGCAGCTGGTCGACACCGGGCGCTGGCTGGCGTCACTGCTCGGCCGCGAGACGACCAGCAAGGTCGGCCGCGCGATGGGGGCCGCATGAATATGCCCACATTCACGGTGCGCCCCATCGAAGCGCGCGATGACGTGGACATGGCACGCATCATCCGCGAGGTGATGCCCGAATTCGGCGCCAACGGTTCTGGCTTTGCGATCAGTGATCCGGAGGTCGACTGGATGCATCGTGCCTACGCCGCGCCGCGAAGCGCGTACTTCGTGGTGGAACGGGATGGCCGGGTTCTCGGCGGCGGCGGCGTGGCGCCGCTCGAGGGCGGCGATAACCGCACCTGCGAACTGCGCAAGATGTACTTCCTGCCGGCGGCGCGTGGGCTCGGCGCCGGTGCCGCGGTGATGGCCCGCTGCCTCGACGCCGCGCGCGGTTTCGGCTTCGCCCGCTGTTATCTGGAAACGCTCACCGGCATGGACGCGGCCATGCGGCTCTACGAGCGCAGCGGTTTCCGGCGCATCGACACGGCGCTGGGCGACACCGGCCACGGCGGTTGCAACACGTTCTACCTGCGGGAGTTGTGATCATGCCCGACATCCTTCGCCTCGCCGCCCGCGTATGGCTGCTGGCGCTGATGCTGGCGACGCCGTCGATCTCACGCGCCGCCTTGCCGCTGCTGATCCGGCCAGCGCGCGTCTGGACCGGGGACGGCGTCGCGCACGCGAACTGGGTGGTGCTGGTGCGCGATGGGCTGGTCGAGGCAGTGGGGCCCGCCTCCGCCGTCATCGCGCCGGCAGACGCCGAAACCGTGTCGCTGCCCGGTGCCACGCTCGTGCCCGGGCTGATCGACCTGCACTCCCATCTGTTCCTGCATCCGTACAACGAAGCGGCGTGGAACGACCAGGTCATGAAGGAACCGGAGGCCTACCGCACCCTGCATGCGGCGCGGTTCGCGCGCGACACCCTGCGCGCTGGCTACACCACCCTGCGCGACCTGGGTACCGAAGGCGCCGGGTATGCGGACGCTTCGCTCAAGCGTGCGATCGATGAAGGCGCGATCGAAGGCCCGCACCTTTCGATCGCCACCCGCGCGATCGTCGCCACCTCGAGCTATGGCCCCGGCCCACGCGGCTTCCGGCCGGACGTGGCCCTGCCCGAAGGCGCGCAGGAAGCCTCAGGCGTCGACGCGGTGGTCCGCGCGGTGCGCGAGCAGGCCGCCCGCGGCGCCGACTGGATCAAGGTCTATGCCGACTACCGCGTCGGGCCCGACGGCAGCGCGCGGCCAACGTTCACCGCGGCGGAGCTGCGCGCCCTGGTCGAAGCCGCGCACCTCGGTGGACGGCCCGTCGCCGCCCATGCGGCCTCCGACGCCGGCATGCGTCTGGCTATCGAAGCGGGCGTCGACACGATCGAACATGGCTACGGTGGCAGCGCGTCGACCTTCCGCCTCATGCGCGAGCGCGGCGTGGCCTACCTGCCCACACTCACCGCGGTCGAAGCGACTGAAACCTACTTCAACCACTACGTTCCCGGCATGTCGCCTCCCACGCCGAAAATGCGCGAAGCCCAGACCGCGTTCCGCACCGCACTCGCGCAAGGCGTGACCATCGGCTGCGGCAGCGATGTCGGCGTGTTCCGCCACGGCGACAACTGGCGTGAACCGCTGTGGATGGCCCGTCTGGGCATGGCACCGGTCGACGTCCTACGCGCCTGCACTTCCGGCGCCGCGGCGATCCTCCGCCAGCAGGGCCACATCGGCCGCATCGCGCCGGGCCTGCATGCCGACCTCGCGGCGTTCGACGGCGCACCGGACCTTCGCATCGATGACCTCCGCCGCCCGGTCTTCGTGATGAAGGACGGTGTCATCGCACGCCGGCCTGACGACTTGCCCGAGGCGGCAGCGACCCCGGCCGCCCGGTAAACTCGCCGCCTTTCCGGTTCGAGTAGCGACCATGCAGATCTCCACTGTCCGCGCCGTCATCACCGGCGGCGTTTCCGGCCTCGGCTTCGCCGTTGCCCAGCGGTTCGTCGCCGCCGGCGGGCGCGTCGCCCTGTTCGACGTCAACGATGATCGCGGCCAGGCCGCGGTGGCCACGCTCGGTAACGCCAACGCCCGTTTCTTCCGCACGGACGTAACCGACGAGGCCGGCGTTGCCGCCAACGTGGGCGCGGCGCGGGAATTCCTCGGCGGGCTCGACGCGCTGGTCAATTGCGCCGGCATTCTCGGCTCCGGTCGCATGGTGGGCAAGGACGGCCCGATGCCACTCGCGCAGTTCCAGTCGACGGTGATGGTCAACCTCGTCGGCAGCTTCAACGTCGCCAAGGCCTGCGCGGCGCTGATGCAGCACAACGAGGCGAATGCCGACGGCGAACGCGGTGTGATCATCAATACCGCCTCGGTCGCGGCCTATGAAGGGCAGATCGGGCAGGCCGCGTACGCCGCTTCGAAGGGCGGCGTCGTCGGCATGACGCTGCCGATGGCGCGCGAACTCGCGCGGTTCGGCATACGCGTGGTCACCATCGCACCCGGCGTGTTCTGGACGCCGATGGTCGACGGCATGCCGGAGTCGGTGCAGCAGTCGCTGGCCGCCTCGATCCCGTTCCCCTCACGACTGGGCCGGCCGGAGGAATTTGCCGACCTCGCCGCCTACATCCTCGGCAACACCTATCTCAACGGCGAGACGATCCGGCTGGATGGCGCCACACGCCTCGCGCCCAAGTAATCACCTGCTTCCAGCACCGGGAATCCCATGAAGGCCTACGACATCAAGAAAGGCAACGTCGTCGAACACAATGGCGGCGTGTACCAGGTGCGCGACATCGACCGCAGCTCGCCTCAGGGCCGTGGCGGCAACGTGCGCTTCCGCTTCACCATGTACAGCGTGCCGGGCGGCAACAAGCTCGATGCAAGCTTCGATGGCGATGACGACCTGCGCGAAGTCGACCTCGCACGCCGCCAGGCCACGTTCTCGTACAAGGATGGCGAGGCCTTCGTGTTTCTCGACGACGAGGACTACACGCCCTACATGCTCGATGCCGATGCCATCGGCGATGACGCCGGCTACATCGTCCCCGACCTTGCCGGCTGCTACGTGCAGGTGATCGACGACGCGCCGGTAGGCCTGCAGCTGCCGCAGACGGTGACGATGGAAGTGGTCGAGACACCGCCGGAACTCAAGGGCGGTACGGCGACCAAGCGCCCCAAGCCGGCGAAGCTGTCGACCGGGCTGGAAATCATGGTGCCCGAGTACATCGGCACCGGCGAACGCGTGCTGGTGAACACCACGACCGGCGAGTTCGCCGGCCGCGCGGATTGAGCGCGGTGCGCCGGGCGATCGTGCTGTCCGTGCTTGTGGGCCTCGGCGGCTGTGCCTCGATCGCACCACGCGACCGCCTGCCGGCTTCAACGCCGGCTTCGCCCAGCGTTGCGGCATCGGCGGGCGAGCCTCCCTGCACTGCGCCATCAGGCCGCGCCACGCCGACCGGCTGGTGCAACTGGTCGCCCGACGTGCGCGCGCTTGTCGACGATGCCGACACCTGCGTGCACTTCCGTGGCGAACCATGGCCGAGCGGCGACACGGTGCCTGAACGGGAACGCCGCCGCGAGATCGTGGAAGGTATCCGCACCTCCTGTGCTGGCCTCGCCGCGCGACGAACCGGACTGCAATCCCGCCATGCCGGCGACACGGCGCTACTTGCCGTGCTCTCGGGCCTCGACCTCGGCGACGACTGAATTCAGCCGCGCGCGAGCCACTTGCGTGCCATCCGCTGCACGGCCTCGTCGGACGATGGATCGTCCACCAGTGACACGATCCCGCGCCAGGCGAGATCGATCGATTCCTCACTGACCACGAACGCTTCCGACTCGCCCGCGCGAACCACGTAGCGCACGTCGTAATGCCAGTGGGCCGGCACATCGGGTCTCGCCGGGATCCAGTGGCGATCGAGGTCGAACAGGCCCGGCTCGAGCCGCAGGCCGGTCAGCCCGGACTCCTCCTCCGCTTCACGCAGCGCGACGCGAGAGAGATCCCGGTCACCGTCGGCATGGCCGCCCAACTGCAGCCACCGGGCGAGCTTGCGGTGGTGTGTGAGCAGTACGCGCAGGCCCGTCTGGTCTACCAGCCACGCCGATCCCGTGAAGTGGCCAGCCAGCCGTGCCCGACTGAACGGATCGCTTTCGCTCTCGCGCAGCAGCGCGACGAAATGGTCCACCACCGCCGCCTCACCGGGCCACTCGGCACGGTACGCGTCGAGCTCGGCATGGAATGCGCGATCGAATCCAGTGGTCTGGTGGGCCATACGGCAGCGTCCTCTTCGATGCAGCGCAGCATTATCTCCGTTCATGCGCCTCGCGACTTGTGCGTGATCGGTCACGCGGCTAAGGTCGCGGGGTTCCGCAGCCATGACGCGGCCGATTATTTTCCCGGGAGATGCGAAATGCTGTTTCAGCGCAGAAAGCCGTTGGACCTGATTCTGGAGACAGCTGAAAAGCGCTCCCTCAAGCGCCAACTCGGTGCCTTCGATCTGACCATGCTCGGCATCGGTGCGGTGATCGGCACCGGCATTTTCGTACTGACTGCCGTGGCTGCCAACAAGGCCGGCCCGGGCATGATGTACTCGTTCGTGATCGCCGGTACCGTCTGCGCCCTGACTGCGCTGATCTATTCGGAAATCGCTGCGATGGTGCCGGTGTCGGGCTCGGCCTACACCTACTCCTACGCTGTACTGGGCGAGATCATCGCGTGGATGGTGGGGTGGGCGCTCATTCTGGAATACGCCGTCGCCGCGGGCGCGGTATCGGTGGGATGGTCGGGCTATGCCAACGGCTTTCTTGCAACGCACGGCATGGGACTACCCGCCGCGCTGACCGCCGGCCCGTTCGACACGATCATGATGCCTGACGGAGTCGTCGCGAAAGGAAGTTTCAATCTGATCGCATTCCTGCTCGCATTGCTGGTGACCTGGCTGCTCACCATCGGTACCAGCAAGTCGGCGAAGGTCACTGCGGTGCTGGTGATGATCAAGATCGCTGCACTCGCCGCTTTCGTGATGCTCGCGTTCCCCGCCGTTAAAACCGCGAATTTTTCGCCCATGCTGCCGAATGGTTGGGGCACGCCGCTGTCGGGTGTCGGCGTGCTCGGTGCTGCCGCGTCGATCTTCTTCGCGTATGTCGGCTTCGATGCGGTCTCCACCGCAGCCGAAGAAACCAAGAATCCCAATCGCAACATCCCGATCGGCCTGATCGGTTCTCTCGCCGTCTGCACCGTTTTCTACCTGCTCGTGGCCTACACGGCAGTCGGTGCAATGGGAGCGCAGCCAGGGGGTGCGCTGTCGCAAAGTAAGGAACCGCTGGCGTTCGTGCTGCGCAACATCGGCTGGCCACGCATTGGCGATCTCGTTGCTGGCGCCGCGATCCTCGCGCTTCCATCCGTGGTGCTGATGATGATGTTCGGGCAGACCCGCATCCTGTTCACCATGTCGCGTGATGGCCTGATGCCCGCCGCCTTCAGCAAAGTGCATCCCAAGTACCACACCCCTCACGTAGTCACCTGGATCACTGGCATCTTCGTCGCCCTGTTCGCCGCGATGTTCCCGGTCAGCGAACTGGCGGACATCTCGAACGCGGGAACCCTGTTCGCGTTCTTCATGGTGGCTGCCGGGGTGATGGTCCTGCGCCGTACCGAGCCGACCCGGGCACGCCCGTTCCGGACTCCCCTGATCTGGGTCGTCGGCCCGCTGGCCCTTGCTGGCTGCCTGCTGCTGTTCTTCAGCCTGGGCTGGAATCCGACGATCAAGTTCTTCTGCGTCTGGGCGATCATCGGGCTCGCGGTCTACTTCCTCTTTGCCCGCTCGCGTAGCCACCTCGCACCGGGTCGCACGGTGATCCACGGCGGCCCCAAACTGGAGCCGGACCCGCTGGTGCAGGAAGGGCCCAACGCCGGGCCTTGACCGCAACGCCTGACCAGGAACGGCGCGGGCGACCGCGCCGTTCCCCTTTTGTAGCCCTCGATTTCAGCTGACCGGCGCCCCGCACTGTCACGTGTATGAGCCGATGCAGGCCCACGACACGCCGTCCCCTACACTTAGCCGCATGACCAGTTCCTACGATCCCCAGCGGCTGGCGCACTGTGCCGGCGAGATCATCGTCAACGTGCGCGAACTGGCCGAGCTCGGCTGGACACCCGCCACCAGCAGCAATTTCTCGCGCCGCATGGATGCAGACCACGTCGCGATCACGGTCTCCGGCCGTGACAAGGGCCGCCTGATCGAGAGCGACATCATGGTCGTGGACCTCGATGGCAGGCCGGTGGCAACGGCCCAGAAATCGTCCGCCGAAACGTTGCTGCATACGCAGCTGTACAAACGTTTCGCGGACATCGGCTGCGTGCTGCATACGCATTCGATGAACCAGACGGTCGCCTCGCGCCTGTACGCGCCGGTCGGGCATGTACGCCTTGAAGGCTACGAACTGCTCAAGGCATTCAGCGGCAACAGTACGCATGAAACGCTGCTCGACCTGCCGGTCCTGCCCAATACGCAGGACATGCCGGAGCTCGCCGCGCGCGTCGAGGCGCTGCTGGATTCCGGCCCCATGTGGGGCTACCTGATCGAGGGCCATGGGCTCTATGCCTGGGGCCGCGACATGCCGGAAGCGCGCCGCCATCTCGAAGCCTTCGAGTTCCTGCTGGCCTGCGAACTCCAGATGCGCCAGCTAACACCGGTCGCGCCCGTCGACCCCGCCCTCGCCTTCGCTGCCGGAGCCGCGCCATGAGCCGCCTGCGCATC
>SCUY01000316.1 GCA_004322525.1 Lysobacter sp.
GACGCTCTTCCGATCTTGGCCGCGGACGGACCGGCGGGCAGCGACAGCGCATGGCAGCGGATGGAACGGGTCTTGGGCGCGCTCGTCGCCGAAGCCGAAGCTGAAGCCGAAGCCGAAGCCGAAGCCACCAGCGCGGAGTTGCTCGAGGCGTTCCGGACCGCCTTCGAACACTGCCCGCGGCCAGTCGCCCAGCTGGACCGCACCCTGAAAGTGATCGCCGCGAATGCCACCTTCCGCGCCTTCTGGTGCGGGGTGGGCGTGACGGCGGCGCAGGGGCTGGCGCCGTTCCCGCCCGACGTGGCCAAGTATCTCCAGGCCGAACTGGCGCGGGCGGTCTCCTGGCAGGGCGAACTGCTCTTGCCCCTGCCCGGCGCCCGCACGGTTCCGGTGGATGTCGCGCTGGTCCGCGTGCAGGGCGCGCAGTCCGCCGACGGGTCGGTCTGGATGTATCTGTCGGACCTGACCGCGCAGCATGCCGCACGCGCCGCGCTCGAAAGGGTGGCCTTTGAAGATCCGATCACGCGCCTGCCCAACCGGGCGCGGCTGGCCGAACGTCTCGGCCTCGCCCTCGCGGATGCCCGCCGCGAGCAGGCGGGCGGCGCGGTCCTGACGATCGATCTGCTCGGGTTCCGGGCGGTCAACGCGCTGTACGGCTACCGGCACGGCGACGCGGTGCTGCGCGCGTGCGGAGCACGGATCTCCGCCGCGTTGGCGCAGGTCGGCGCCGTGTTCCGCACGGGCGCCAACGAGTTCGTGGCACTGCTCCGTTTCGACCGTGCCGAGCCGGCGGCCGCCCACCACGAAGCGCGCGCGCGCGCACAGGAGATCCTCGATCGGCTGCAGGCGCCGCTCACGGTCGCGGGCACGGACCATCGGCTCGGTGCCGCCATCGGCATGCGCTGTTTCCCCGAAGGCCTGGAGTCGGCCGACGACGTGCTGCGCGATGCCGACGTCGCGCTGCAGGCCGCCAAGGCATCGGGACCTGGCCGCGCCGTGCAGCATGAGCCCGCCCGGCGGCGGGTGGTCGCGGCGCGCCATCGCCTGGAGCAGGATCTCCGCCATGCGGTCGAACGCGGCGAGCTGCGCATGTACCTGCAACCGCAGTTCGACGCAGGGGGCCGCATGCTGTCGGCGGAAGCGCTGGTGCGGTGGCAGCACCCGCAGTGGGGCGTGCTCGCCCCCGATGCTTTTGTGCCGCTGGCCGAGGAAACCGGACTGGTGCTCGACATCGACCGCTGGATGCTCGCGGAGGCCTGTCGCCACATCGCGCACACGCGGGCGGCCGGCTGCCCGCTCGACATCGCCGTCAACGTGAGTGCGCTGCACCTGGCCGAGGGCAGCCTCTGCACGTCCGTCTTCACCGCGCTGGAAGCGGCAGGGGCGCGCGCCGCAGGCCTTACGCTGGAACTGACGGAGAGCACGCTCATCGACGGCGATGACGCCGCGATGGCGTCGCTCGCGCGGCTGCGTGCCGCCGGTGTGCGGATCGCGATCGATGACTTCGGCACGGGCTATTCCAACCTGCGCAGCCTGGGGCAGCTGTGCGTGGACGAAATCAAGATCGACCGCAGCCTGGTGACGCCGCTGGATCACGATCCCAAGGCGGCGGTGCTGCTCGATTTCATGCTGCGGCTCGCGGAGCAACTCGGCACGAGTATCGTGGCCGAAGGGGTCGAGACCCAAGGCCAGGCCGACGTCCTGACCGCTCATGGGTGTCATCGACTGCAGGGCTATCACTTCGCTCGACCCGCCCCGGCCGAGGAGGTGCTCGTTATCTGGCTTTGCAGCACTGAAGCTGCGATGACGTCTCTCTTTACCGGAAGCGAGGACGCTGATGAATCCGATCGACACCATCCATGACCGGCTCGCGGCCGTCGCCGCGGATTTCCGCGCGGGACTGCCGGAACGGCTCGCGGCACTCCGCCGGCAGGCCGAGATCGCACTGCGCACGCCGGCGGCGCGCGAGGACCACCGCCTGTACGGGCTGCTGCACAGCCTGGCTGGAACGGCTGGGACCCTCGGCCAGCACTCAGTGGCCGCGGCCGCGCAGGCCCTCGCGGAGCGCGTGGAGGCCTGGGTCGACGATCCTCCGTCGCCCGGCGGGCGCGAGGCGATCGCCGAAGCGATCGCCCGACTGGACACCGAGGGGTTGTGGGTCGACGTGGTGCCGGCCAGCGGCGCAGCCCCTTCGGGTTTCGAGGGCGCCGGCGCGCGGATCGCCGTGATCGACGACGATCCGTGCTTTTCGCAGGCGCTCGCCGCCCTGCTCGAGCCCCGCGGCTACCAGATCGCCTGCTACCACCGCCCGGCCGAGTTCGAGGCCGCCCGTCGGCATGACCCGCCGCCGGAGCTGCTCCTGCTCGACCTCGACTTCCCCGAAGGCCCGATCGCCGGCGCGGAAACGGTCGCCACCCTGCATGCCCAGGGGATGCCCCGGGTCGCCGTCGTCTGCATCTCCCGCCACGACGACATGACCGCCCGCCTCGCCGCGCACCGTGCCGGCGCGGGGCACTACCTCGTCAAGCCGGTGGACGCCGAGCGCCTGGGCGCACTGGTGGACGAGCTCGTCGGCCACGGGGCCGCGCCGCTGCGCGTGCTGCTGGTCGACAACGATCGCTATGCGCTGCACGCGCATCAGGCGATGCTTGAGAGCGCGGGCATCGACGTGCTGCCCTGCCATGAACCCATGGACGTGCTCGCGATGGCGCGTGAGCACCGGCCTGACGTCACCGTGCTCGACGTCTACATGCCCGAAGTCAGTGGCCTCGAAGCCGCCGCGGTGTTGCGCTCGGACGAATCCCTGGCCTGGATGCCCATCATTTTCCTGTCCGCCGAGCCCGATGCACGCAAGCGGTCGCGGGCGCTGGCCTACGGGGGCGACCAGTTCCTGGTGAAGCCGGTCGCGCCGGCCGAGTTCCGTGAGGCCGTGGTCGCCCGTGGCCATCGCGCGCGCGTGCTCAAGCGCATGATGCCCCCGGCCCGATCGCGACCGGCACCGTTCGAATGAACTACATGCCGCCTGCGCTGCCGGCCGACGAAGCGGACCGACAGGCGCAGCTCGACGCTCTCCGCGTCCTCGACACCGCACCCGAACCGACCTTCGACGACATCGTCGCCCTCGCGGTGGCGGCCTGCGACGCTCCGATCGCGCTGGTGAGCCTGATCGATCGCGAGCGGCAGTGGTTCAAGGCACGTTGCGGGCTCGATGCCACCGAGACCGACCGCAGCATTTCGTTCTGCGGGCATGCAATCCACCAGCCGACCCTGTTCGAGGTCGAGGACGCGACGGCCGACCCACGCTTCGCCGGCAACCCGCTGGTCACGGGCGCGCCACACATCCGTTTCTATGCGGGCATGCCGCTCCAGCTGTCGACCGGCGCGCGCATCGGCACGCTGTGCGTGATCGACCGCCGGCCCCGGCGGCTCGCGCCCGAGCAGCGCTCGGCGCTCGAACGCCTTGCGCGCGTCCTCGCGCAGATGCTCGAACTGCGCCGCGAACGGCTGCGTGCACAGGAACAGGCCGCCACCCTCGATGCGCTGCTGGACAACATGCCCATGGCCGTCGTCGTCTGCGATGCCGCGGGCGAGCTCAGCCACTTCAGCCGCCTGGCGCGCGCCTGGCACGGCGTGGATCCGCGCCGGATGCCACCGGAGGAGTGGCCTCGCCATTTCGACCTGTTCGAGTCCGACGGACGCCGGCACCTCGACGTCGGGCGCATTCCGCTGCTGCGCGCATTCCGTGGCGAGGACGTGCAAGGCGAGGAGATCGTCATCAAGGCCGCGGGCCAACAGGCGCGGCACGTCGAATGCTTCGGCGACCGCATCACCGCACCGGACGGCGCGCCGCTCGGGGCGCTGGTGGCGATGACCGACGTCACCGCGGTGCGCCGCGTGCACCGGGCACTGGAGGCCGAACGGCGCGACCTGCAGACCATCCTCGACGGTACCCATGCCGGCACCTGGCGCTGGAACGTGCAGACCGGCGAGACCGTGTTCAACGAACGCTGGGCCGAGATCTGCGGCTACGCGCTGGACGAGCTCGCGCCGCTGACCATCGACACCTGGCGGCGCCTGGCCCATCCGGACGACCTGCGTCTATCCGAGCTCGCGCTACAGGCGCACTTCCGCGGCGAGGCGCCCTATTACGACGTCACCTGCCGCATGCGGCACAAGGCCGGGCACTGGGTCTGGGCGCAGGACCGCGGGCGCGTCTACGAATGGACGGCCGACGGTGAGCCGTTGTGGATGGCCGGCACGCACGTGGACATCACCCCGCTCAAGCAGGCCGAGGCCGAACTGCGCAGCAGCCGCGCGCGCCTGGAAGCGATCATCGACGCCTCGCGCGACGTGGCGATGATCGCGACCGGCCTCGACGGCACCATCGAAGTATTCAACCCCGGTGCCGAGCGCATGCTCGGCTATGCGGCGGCCGAGCTGGTCGGCCGCGCGACGCCCGAGGCGTTCCACTTGCGCGAGGAAGTCGAGGCCCGCGGTCGGGAACTGACGGACGAGCTGGGCCGGCCTGTCGAAGGCTTCGAGGTCTTCGTGCATGCCGCGCGCAGCGGACGCACCGAAACCCGCGACTGGACGTACGTGCGCCGCGACGGCACGCACCGCGACGTGCGCCTGTCGGTGAGCGCGGTGCTGGACGGCTCCGGCAAGGCGCTCGGCTTCCTGGGCGTGGCGGTCGACCAGACCGAGCAACGCCGCGCCGAACGCGAGGCACGCCTGCAGGCCGAACGCTTCCGCGGCGCCTTCGATTCAGTGCCCGTCGGCATGGCGCTGGTCGACCTCGACGGGCGCTGGATGGCGGTGAACGATGCCCTGTGCAGCAAGCTCGGCTATACGCGCGAGGAACTGCTCGCCCTGGATTTCCAGACGCTCACGCACCCCGACGACCTGCACGCCGACCTGCAGAAGCTCACCGACCTGCTCGCGGGCCGCATCGACCACTACCGCATGGTCAAGCGCTACCGGCGCAAGAATGGCGAGTGGCTCTGGACCCAGCTGTCGGTATCGCTCGTCCGCGACGAGCAGGGCGCGCCGCTGCATTTCGTCTCGCAGGTGCTCGACATCACCGCCGAGCGCACGGCGCGACTGGCGCTGGAGGCGAGCGAGGCGCGGCTGCATGGTCTGTTCGCGCTGTCGCCGGTGGGGATCGTGCTGGTCGACCGGGACAGCGGACGGATCCTGGACGCGAACCTGGCGCTGGTGGAGCAGACGGGGTTCGGCGTGGACGAGCTGCGGGCGATGGAGATGGGGGCGCTGGTGGCGGCGGACGCGGCGGCGGTGCAGGCGCGGATGCGCAGCGAGCTGGCCGTGCATGGGCGCTTCGGCGCGTACGAGACGACCTACCGGCGCATGGACGGCAGCACCTACCCGGTGCGCGTGCAGGGCACGCTGGTGCGCGAGGCGGACGGTCGCGAGGTGATCTGGCAGCTGGTGGAGGACGTGAGCGAGCGGCAGCGGATGGAACGGCTGAAGAGCGAGTTCGTCTCCACGGTCAGCCACGAGCTGCGCACGCCGCTGACGAGCATCGTGGGGGCGCTGGGGCTGTTGCAGTCGGGCGTGATGGGTGAGGTGGCCGGGCCGTCGCGCGAACTGCTGGACATCGCGGTCGACAACGGCCGGCGGCTGACGCAGCTGGTGAACGACCTGCTGGACATGGAAAGGCTGGCGGCGGGGAAGGTCGAGTACCGCATCGAGGCGGTCGACGTGTCGGCGCTGCTGCAGCGCGCGGCGGCCGGCCTGCGCGAGTTCGCGGCGCCGCTGGAGGTGGAGATCGCGGTGTGCCCGCAGCTGCAGGGCGAGGTGCGGGCCGATGCGCAGCGGCTGGAGCAGGTGGTGCTGAACCTGCTGTCGAACGCGTGCAAGCATTCCGCGCGCGGGGGTCGGGTGGAGCTGTGCGGCGAGGTGCTGCCGGGCGGTGACGTGGTGATCGACGTGATCGACCACGGCACGGGGATCCCGGCGGCGTTCCGGCCGCGGATCTTCGAGAAGTTCGCGCAGGCCGACCAGGGCGATGCGCGCGCGCGGGGAGGCACGGGGCTGGGGCTGGCGATCTGCCGCGAGCTGGTGCAGGGGATGGGCGGTGCGATCGGGTTCGAGTCGGAGGAAGGCGCGGGCACGCGGTTCTGGGTGCGGCTGCCGGGCCCGGCGTCGGCACAGGCCGGGCGCACGGCGCCGCGGCGTGCGCGGGTGCTGGTGGTGGAGGACGATCCGGCGATCCAGGCGATGGCGGCGCTGCACCTGGGGGGGTTGGCCGAGGTCGACGCGGCCGGCAGCGTGCGCGAGGCGCTGGCGGCGGTGCGGCGGGCGCGCTACGACCTGCTGGTGCTGGACCTGCGGCTGCCGGACGGAGATGGCACGGTGGTGTGGGAGACGCTGCACCCTGCACAGCCGGATCTGGCGGTCATCGTGCTGTCGGGCTACGAGGTCCCGCGTGCGCTGGCATCGTCGGTGCAGGCGGTGGTGGCCAAGGGCGAGCACGCCGGTGCGCAGCTGCGCGAGGCCGTGGAGCGCGTGCTGGGGCGAGAGGACGCAGTGCGGGGCTGAGCCACGCCGCAGGTGCCGTTCCCGCGTCGCTACACCCGGGATTGGATGAAGTGGGGTATCGAGCGGCGCGGTGACGTTGCTGGCGGGCGGGCGCTGAAGTCGCTTGGCCGCTCGCTCCCGGGCGGACCCCGCATGCACATTGCGAGCCCGGCCGTCGCCACGTCGCCCGTGGTCGACTCGATGGCTCCATCGCAGCCGCTGCCGGAACCGAGGTGCGGCGTGCCTGAAGCGCACGCCGCATCGCGGTGCTGGAGGATCTCCATCGCATCATCGACGTCGTCACCGAGGACCATCTGGCCGTGGCGAGCAACCTTGCAGGCGTCTGGTGCAAGGCGCCGCGCCGCAGCTGTCGCACCCCTGCAATGCCCCGATCGTCGACGTCCCCGTCGACCCGGCGCTGGCCCCCTGCTCGGCACCGCCGACCCGTCATGAAACGGTGATCACCGAGGCCGTCGATGCCGAGCCGCGTCGGGCGCCGTTCTAGGCGGAGGGCTGGCGCGGGCCTCCATTCGCCGAGGGCATCCGCCCCTACCGGGCGTGTTCCGCCGAGGGCACAGCTGCGTCACAAGGGAGATGGCGCGCCTGGAAGGCGCTCCCAACCCGGACGGGTGCGGGCCGTAGTCGCAGTCGTCGAGTGGGATGCCCAAGCGCTGATCGTTGTCGCGGTGGCCGCCGGAGCGGAACTCATGCAGATGGGTGTCGTTCCAGGCGAAGGCGCTCTGGATGGCGACGTGCATGCCCCAGAACGTGCAGTCGCCCGGTATCTGGATGCGACACCAGATCAGCGGCTCGATATGCAAAAGCTCGAGCGGAGCTAAAGGATCGGCATGGGCGCGTCGCGCTACCACTCGATCCGACCCGAGCGCGCGACTGGCCGTGGCACAGCGGCGGCACATATCCGTCACAAGGGACGTTGGCGCGCCTGGAGGGATTCGAACCCCCGACCAATGGCTTCGGAAGCTGTTGTCCAAACCTAGCGATGAAAGATTTCAACTGCTGCGGATAGGTGCCAATCGGTGCCGTTTCCGCGTAAGTACCTGATCTACAACTGTGTCACTTGATCGGTCGACACCACGTAATGTCGTTCTACGTCGTTGAGAAGATGTCCCGTTTCGTCACAACCCATTGAGCGGGAACGAGTTGTAGCGTGAATCCTTCGGGTTTGAAGGTGGCGTCGGACCACGCGCGGTCGCGGTGCGTTGAGCCTAGCGCGTCCGGACAAATCGGGACGACTCGTGCCTACCGACCGGTCGCGCCCTGATGCGGATCGACGCCGGCCGGTTCGCTCCTACTGCCCATGTCCGCTTTCGGCCCTTTCGGGCCGGTGAATCGGTTGAGCCGCTCCGGGTCGCATGCGATGCTTGTGCCGCAATACACGGGAGCACGAATGGACTCGCATGCACGTGGCGCCATGATGATGCTGGCGACCCTAACCCTCGGTACGGGATGCACCGCATTGGATACCTCCTCTTCGACGTTCAACGCCCAGCAGTCGGCGGTCGACGCGCAGCACTCGCTGGCGCAACGGGTGCCCGTTGGCACGCCGCTGCCGGCTGCCCTTCAGACGCTTTCGCGGAACGGCTTCCGGTGCCAGCCTGAAGGCACGCCCGGAGCGCCGGCGCATCGCCACCTGTGTACGTTGTCGGCTGTCCGATCCGCAGGCGATAGCAGCGTCACCACGGCCCCGACGCCGACGACGTGGTTCGTGACGATTGATTCGGCCGACGGCGCTACCGTCTCGTCGCTCGACGTGCAGCGCCTCCCCGCCGACCTGCAGGGCCGCTGACGTGGGCGGGGATGGACGCGCTCACATCATCGTGGGCGCCAGCCCGGTTGCGGCCGACCGTCGGCATACCTACGTCCTGTTCCAGACATCGCAGGGCGAGACCATCGTCGTGCGCGGCGGGCCCGACGCCCGCACGCAGGGCAACGACCTGGCGAATTTCGCCGGCAGCACGGTGCTCGGCCAGGACAACTTCGGCCACATCGTCGTCGATGCGGCAAAGTATGAAGCGCCGCACGAGGCGTTCTTCACGCGAGGGGCGGACGGGCGCATCGCCCCGTTGGACGCGCGCCGCGTCGATGCAAACGACCCGCGCTTGATCCGCGATGCACGGGGCCAGCCGATCCGCGAAATGATGGTGGCGCCCGATTGGCCGCAACCCGGCGAGCGACATGAGCGTACCGTCGCCTGGTCGGGCACGGACGCCGAGCTCGAGCGCAAGCTCCAGGCTGCGCTTCGCGCCGGCGATCAAATCAACGCCGCCAAGCTTGAGTACTCGCCGCTCTACAACAACAGCAACGGCGTGGCGAGCACGCTGCTGACCGCAGCCGGTGTTACGCCGGTGCTTCCACGCGACGCCGACGGCCAGCCGGTCAAAGCACCGAACTTCGGCGAGACGCTCTACCAGGACGTCGGCGCCGCGTCCGTCCGAAGCGGCTACTCCTCCGATGGTCGCCAATGGCGCGATGCCGACGGACGCGAGATCAAGCCTCCGGTGTCAGGTCAGCCTGTGCAGCCTCTTCACCCGGATGCACCCGCCCCGCGGCGCGGTCCGTCGGGTAGCCTGTCCGCGAACGGCGTCGCAGATCCCGCGCTGTACGGCCAGATCGAGCGCGGTGTGCATGGGCTCGACGCGACGCTGGGTCGTACGCCCGACGCCAACAGCGAGCGCATGACCATGAGCCTCTACGCACTCGCGCGCGAGCAGGGCATCACGCGGGTTGACCACGTGGTGCTGAGCCAACAAGGCCAGATCGCGCGCGCGGGCGAGAACGTGTTCATCGTGCAGGGCGGGCTCAACGACCTGGGCAACCGACACGCGCACATGTCGACCGCCCAGGCGATCGCGTTGCCGGTCGAACAGGCGCTGACGCGGGCGGAGGGCGCGGATGCAATACACACGCGTGAAGTCGCACAGCACGCCGTCTCTCCAACGCAGGTCGCACACGCGCACCGTGTCTGAGAGCTAGGTCACGCGAGGCCAGATGATCTGTGCAGGCGTCGGCGACACTGACGCCTGCTACTGGTCCGAAACGATCGCTCTATTGTTTCTTGCCAAGTCCGCTTCGGCCAACAGCGGCCAGAACTGCGGGTAATCGGGTGCCCTTCTACGCTCGTTTATGCTGCGCACGTCGCAGCGCCCCACGCGTCCAAGTCATAAGAGCAGGGGTTGGCCATCGGCCGTACGCAGTCCACGGGAATACCGAGCGCACGGCCACGCTGGCTGATCGCCTGCGCCAACGCGACGCGGTCCTGCTCATTCCCGTGCTGGATGAACACAGTTCGGCCTGCTGCTGAGGTCACCCCCTTGTAGTTACTGAAGGCCCAGGCAAGCAAGCCGGCTTGGTCAGCATGACCCGAGTAGCCTGGCAGCACGGCCAACGTCGCCTGGATCTCCCTCTCGGGGACTGCGTCGCCATCGCTCCACGCAAGATCGGCTCGCAGGCGCCTCCGTTCCGTCGCCGGAAGGTCCATCAATGCCTGCAACTTGCCGCCGACCGACGAAGCAGCACAGTAGCCGCTGAAAGCGACGATCGAAGCCGGATCCCGTAGAAGCCTCTTGAGCCAATGCGCAGCGCGACCGTGGTCGCCCATCCCGGACGTCGCTAGCACCACCTTTGGGCCCAAGCCTTGGGATCCAAATGCCCGGCCTTTACCGGTCACGGCGGGAGAGCTGAGCAGTCGAGGCCATGCCTTCGCGATGTCGTTGCCTCGCCCCGCAGCGTCAGGATGCTCGGCAGGCAAGCTCATCGTCAGTCGGCAGATATCGATGGCCCGATCAATATCGACCGGATCCGTGTCGTCCAGCCCAAGCCAGCGGAAGAGCTGCTTGCCCAGCCACAGCGGCCTGACCTTGCCCCTGCCGTTCGGTTCCGCTCGCTCAAGACCGCGCGCGATGACGGGGGCGAGCGCTTGGGCCAAGGGCGCGTCGAGCTGGAGCGACAGCCCAGCGTACCGCCCAGGCTCGCGGGCCACGAGCCAGTGCAGATCAAACAGCAGGTCCTGCACGCGCCCCAGCGAGAAAGCCGGGATTAGAAGCGTTCCATTGTCGAGCATGACCTTGTCGACCAGATGCTGCAGTCGCTGCTGGCGCGGCGCCAGCCCCTGATCCGTCGGTTCGCGCGTCTTGCTGCCGTAGGTGGACTCAATGACCGCGAAGTCGCTCGGGGGGACTGCCATTCGGTGGCGCAGGAAGGGCAAACCCTCCTCGTCTTCGATATCCGGCCCAAGGTCGCCGGAAAAAACGATCGACTTCTGCTGTCCCTGCGTCCGGTCGCCCCACAGCACACGGACGGCCACGCTCCCCAGCACGTGGGCGGTGCGGAAGAACTGCATGAAAAGATCGTGCGCGAGCGGGTGGTAGCCCCCGAGCACCTGCTTTCCCGGCTCGCGCCAGCGAATGGCATCGACCTCGGCCTCGGTGTAGAGGCCGCCAGAGAGACGGGCGGAATCCTTGAGCATGATCGCGGCGATCTCCGCCGTTTCCCTCGTGCAATAGACGACGCCCTTGAACCCACGCCGGTATAGCGCAGGGATAAGACCGCAATGGTCCGCATGCGCGTGGGTCAGGATCACGAAGCGCAGCCGCGCCGGATCGAACGGCCACGGGGCCTTGTTCCAACCGGGCACGGAAAGCTGGTCCTGCTCGAGGCCGCAGTCGACGAGGAACTCGACCCCGTCGTGCTCGAGCAGGGTGCAGGAACCGGTAACAGTTCCAAGGGGACCGACGAAACGAACTTTCACGGGTGCTTCCTTTAGGCGCTCGTGGCGCGTTGGTTATGACCCGAACGATGCTCGTCGCCGATAGCTCCGCTTGCAATGCAGCACCCAATGCAATGCAATGACGCAAAAAAATTGCAGGGTGATTGTCTTGGCCATCGCGGGATTCAGAATTCATGGCGTACCCGCCTCCGACGCGGCCGTCGCCCGCGAGCTCGCCAAGAACCGCCTATTTGCTGAGCACGGCCCTCGAACACTCGCGGCCTATCTGGGCCAACTGCGCGTGGGAAATAGCCGTTGGTGGAGGTCACGGCCCGAGCAGCTTCGCGCCGTGGCGGAGCTCACCGGGCTTGAATTGGCGGACCTCGGGTTCAGTAGCGGTGGACCGTCGCAGGCCTACGCATTTCCCACCTTCCCGGCCTTGAGGCCATTGGACCTGCTCGCCGAGCCGCTCCCGGACATCTACAACGACGTTGAACTACAGGAAGGCTGGGAATTCAAAACGGACTTCTGGCTGGATCCTGATTCGCGACATCCCCTCGACCGACCCGCGCCCGGCCTCTACTGGCTTCAGATCCCGCCAGGCCACGGTCTGGATCTACTCTGGCGGCGGTCGGTGGCGCGCGGCCACGCCCAGTGTCGTGAAATCGCCACGCTGGGCAGGGCGCTGCCCCACCAGCTCGGCGGCAAGCCGATCATTCTTCGAGTCGCCCAACCCGTGCCGGCACGGTGGGAGGGCCAAGATGGTGACGAACCACCGACGTCGCCCGTCCTGGTTCTTTCGAGACACCCGCCGCCGCTCACTGCGGAGCCGGATAGCTGGCTGTCGGCGTTCCTGTTGCGTCAATCACGCGGACTGCCGCGTTCGATATTTTGCAAGGGCATGCGGCGAGATTTGGCGGCCGATTGGCAGGACCGCCTGGTCGAATGGGCCGTGGCGCGCCTGCAGGCGACAGACTCGCTGCTTTCCGACAGCGATATCCGACGCTGGGTTGACAGCCTGCTGCCATATCGCAGCGTCGTTTCGACGCCTGATGAACTGATCGCACTGGGTGGAGTTCTCCACCAGACCGGTCATGCGCATCGCGCTGCCACCCAGGGCGCACCCCTGTTCCACGCATGCGCCAGCAATCCGGCGGTCGCCAGACGCTTGGCTGGTGTGCTCAAGCACCGCTATTTGCACGGCGCCGCACCCTGGGACGAGCCGCTCCCTCCCGAAGACTGGGCGCAACACTTGCAGCCCGGCATCGCTGACACCGCGAGTATCGCTTCGCTCGTCCATTCAGTT
>SCUY01000317.1 GCA_004322525.1 Lysobacter sp.
GCGCACGGCACCCGGCAGGGTCGCTGGGATCTACTGCTGGTCGCTAATGGGCCGCATCTGCGCCTCGACGCCGACGGCCGCGTACATGGGTCCGACGGTTCGATCATCGATGGTGGCTTCCTCGCAGCGCTCGACGCGGCATGGCGCGCCGAGCGGGTGGCCGGGCCCGTCGATCCGTCGGTGCCGTTCGATGGTGGCTGGGCGTTGCTGCTCGGCTACGAGTGCGCGGCCGAGGTGGAGCCGGTCCTGCGGCTGCCCCCCGCACGCGGAAACCTGCCGGTGGCGATGGCGGTCCGCTGTCCCGCCGCCATCCTGCGTGACCGTGACACCGGGCTCTGCCATGTTGTCGCGGAAGCCGGCCATGCTGGCCTGATCGGGACCGTGCTGGCCGACTGCGCGCGCGTCGCAACGTTGCCTGCGCGCACTGTCTGGAGACCACCGGCCACCATTCAAGACGATGCACCGGAGCGATTCATCGATGGCGTCGAGCGTGTTCTCGCCTACCTCGCCGCTGGCGACATCTTCCAGGCCAACCTGTCGCGTGGCTGGGAAGCGGGATTCGCCGCACCGGTTGATGTGGCCGAACTGTTCCATCGCCTGCGCGCCGCGAATCCAGCGCCATTCGCGGGACTGTTCGCAGGCGATGGCTGGGCGGTGGCCAGTGCTTCACCCGAGCGCCTGGTGAGCGTGCAGGGGAGACGCGTGGAAACACGCCCGATCGCGGGCACGCGCCCCCGGGTGGCCGGCGACGACGACGCTGCGCGAATCCATGAACTGGTCGGCCACCCCAAGGAGCGCGCCGAGCACGTCATGCTGATCGACCTCGAACGCAACGACCTCGGCCGCATCTGCACGCCGGGCAGCGTGGAAGTCGACGAACTGATGACGGTCGAGAGCTATGCCCACGTGCACCACATCGTCAGCAACGTGCGCGGCAGGCTGCGGGCTGGCGTCACGCCCGGGGAAGTTATCCGTGCGGTATTCCCCGGCGGCACGATCACAGGCTGTCCGAAGGTGCGCTGCATGCAGATCATCGCCGAACTGGAAAACGGCGGCCGCGGCGCGTATACCGGCTCGATGGGCTGGCTGCGGCGCAATGGGGACATGGACCTCAACATCCTGATCCGCAGCGCGGAGATCGAGGGCCACGAGCTGCGGTTCCGTACCGGCGCCGGCATCGTTGCCGACTCCGATCCCCTGCGTGAGCTGGAGGAAACACGCGCCAAGGCGCGCGGCATGCTGCGGGCGCTCGGCGCATGAAATACGGCTGGCTGGCGTGAGCGACGACGCGCGCGCACGGATCTTCGTCGGCGACATCGAAGTGGATGCCGTTCCGCCGAATGATCGCGGGCTCGCCTACGGCGACGGCGTGTTCGAGACGATGCGTGCCTTCGGTGGCTCGGTGCCCTGGTGGGCGCGGCACTGGCAACGGTTGACGCGGGGCATCGACCTGCTCGGCATCAAGGCGCCGGACGAAGCCCGGGTGCGCGAAGCGGCGGAATCGCTGCTTGAAGGCTGCGATTCGGTCATCAAGCTGATCGTGACGCGCGGCATGGGCACGCGGGGGTATGGGCCTTCGCCGTCGCAGCCCACCTGGATCGTTTCGCGGCATCCGGTGCCGAAGCATGTGGAGGCGATCACCCTGCGCTGGTGTCACCTCCGCCTCGCCGAACAGCCGGCTCTGGCGGGCATCAAGCACTGCAACCGCCTTGAGCAGGTACTTGCACGTGCCGAGTGGCTGCATCTGCCGCCTGACGAAATGTATGCCGATGACGGGCTGATGCTCGACTCCCAAGGCCACGTGGTCGGTGCGACTGCCGGCAATGTCTTCGCGCTGCGCAATGGGCACTGGCTGACGCCACCCTTGGACCGCTGCGGCGTGCGGGGCGTGTGCCGCGAGTGGGTGCTGGCTGAACCGGGCGCCGCAGAGGCACGCCTGGCTCCCTCCGACATCCGCAGTGCCGACGCGATCTTCGTGTGCAATGCCGTGCGCGGTATCCTGCCGGTCGCCCGGCTCGGCGACCGCACCTGGTCGCTGCATCCGCAGGTCGCCCGCCTTCGCGCGCGGCTGGCCGAGGCGAACCCCGCCTTTGCACCCATGGAGTCGCCGTGAGCCGCCCTCGCAAGCGCCGCACCGGATGTTTCACCCTGCTGCTTCTGCTGGCCCTCGCAGCGGCGCTTGGCGGCATTTTCTACCGCTATTCCACCTTCGCCGATGCGCCTCTCGCAGGCGTCAAACCGGGCACCACGATCCTGGTCCGCCAAGGTGATTCGCTGCCTGTCGTGCTGCGCAAGCTGCGCGAGGCGGGCGTCACCGGCGGCCAGGCGATCGAATGGACCGCGCTTGCCAGGCAGATGGGCACCGCAGGGCGTATCCAGGTGGGTGAATACACCCTCGTGCCCGGCATGACGCCGCGAAGCCTGCTCGCGGCGATGCGCGACGGACGTGTCATCCAGCACCGCGTGACGATCGTCGAAGGCTGGACGATCCGCGATGTGCGCGCCGCACTGGCGAAGGCGGAACCGCTGGTGCATGACACCGCCAGGCTCGACGACACGGCGCTGATGGCGAAGCTCGGCCATGCGGGGCAGCATCCCGAAGGCCGCTTCCTGCCGGAGACCTACATCTACACGCGTGGCGACAGCGAGCTGGACATCCTCGGCCGTGCGTACACGTCGATGGAAAAGGCGCTGGATGCCGCCTGGCGCGCGCGGCATGCAGGCACCGTGCTGAAGACGCCGGACGAACTGCTCACGCTCGCCTCGATTGTCGAGAAGGAGACCGGAATCGCACAGGAGCGGCCGCAGATCGCCGGCCTGTTCGAGCGCCGGCTGAAACTCGGCATGCGGCTCGAAACCGACCCCACTGTCATCTACGGCATGGGCAGCGCCTATGCCGGCAACATCCGCAAGGCCGATCTGCAGGCGGATACGCCGTACAACACCTACACGCGGGCAGGTTTGCCCCCGACGCCCATCGCGATGCCCGGCACGGGCGCACTGGAGGCGGTGGCGAACCCGGCACCGGGTGATGCGCTGTATTTCGTTGCGGTGGGTGATGGCAGCGGCCGCCATTTATTTGCACGGACCTATGCCGAGCACCAGCGCAACGTGCAGAGCTACCTCGCCAATTACCGTGCCGCGCGCGCGGCGGGTCGATGACGCCTCCCGGCTCGCTACGTATCGCACCGAAGCTGGTCACGCTGGAGGGTGGGGAGGGCGCGGGAAAATCCACCGTTTTGACGGCACTGCGCGCCGAACTCGAGAGCGGCACGGGGGTCACCTGCGTCCGTGAGCCCGGTGGCACGCCGCTGGCCGAACAGATCCGGGCCTTGCTGCTCGACCCCTCGCACGAACCGCCCTGCGCGGCGGCCGAGTTGCTGCTGATGTTCGCTTCGCGCGCACAGCTGGTACGCCAGGTCATCGAGCCGGCGCTGGCACGCGGCGACTGGGTGCTCAGCGATCGCTTCACCGATGCCAGCCATGCCTACCAGGGCGG
>SCUY01000318.1 GCA_004322525.1 Lysobacter sp.
GCTCTTCCGATCTCGCCTGCGCAGCAAGGTCGGCATGGTGTTCCAGAAGCCGGTGCCGTTCCCGATGACGATTTTCGAGAACGTGGCCTACGGCATCCGCCACCATGAGCGGCTGTCCAAGGCCGACATCAAGACGCGCGTCGAACAGGCGCTGCGGCAGTCCGCCCTCTGGGACGAAGTGAAGGACAAGCTGGGCCAGAGTGCGCTGGGGTTGTCCGGTGGCCAGCAGCAGCGCCTGTGCATCGCCCGGGCCATTGCCCTGCGGCCCGAAGTACTGCTGCTGGACGAGCCGACCTCCGCCCTGGATCCCATCTCCACCAGCCGTATCGAGCAGCTGATCGATGACCTCAAGCGCGACTTCACGATCGTGATCGTGACGCACAACATGCAGCAGGCGGCGCGTATTTCCGACTACACGGCTTTCATGTATCTCGGCGAGCTGGTGGAACATGCGTCGACGGAGACCATCTTCTCGAATCCTTCCAAGCGGCAGACCGAGGATTACATCACCGGCCGGTTCGGATGATTCCCCCACTGGCGATCGCGCGGAATTCCACCACGCGGGCGCTACCCGGCACGAGGCGCTGGTGACGGGATATATGCGTACCAGACCGCTCCGTTCAGTTCGCTGTGCATTCGCAGGACACCTTCATGCATGACCACATTCTGAAAACCCTGGACGCCGAACGGCAGCGCCTGCTCGCGGAGACCCTGCGCATGGGCGAAATGTCCGCGTCCCAGCTGGAGGCAGCCCTCGACGTGGTGCAACGTCGTGATGACAAGGCCGCCGCGCGGGTGATCGCCAACGACGAAGCCATCGACGCGCTGGAGCACGAGATCAGCCATGACGTCATGAAACTCGCGCTTCGCGGGCCAATGGCGCGCGACCTGCGCGAGATCCTCGCCGCTATCCGTATCGCCGCGGATATCGAACGCATCGGTGACTACGCAGCGAACGTCGCCAAGCGGTCGATGGCCCTCAATGCATCACCCCCACTGCCGCATGTCGCCGGGCTCCAGCTGATCGGCCGACTCGCCGTGCAGCAGGTGCGCGACGTCATGGCCGCTTACCGCGACAACGACGTGGAGACCGCGCAGCGGGTGCGCGCGGCCGACGTGGAGCTGGATGCGGCCTACACCGGCCTGTTCCGCGAACTGCTGACCTACATGATGGAGGACGCGCGATCCATCACGCCGTGCACCCACCTGCTGTTCATGGCGAAGAACATCGAGCGTATCGGTGACCATGCCACCAACATCGCGGAGAACGTCTGGTTTCTGGTGCGCGGCGATGACTTGCTGCCGCCACGCGAAAAAGCCGACGACAGCAACACCGCGACCCTCTGAGGGCACCTCGCCCGCTGGCAGGTACCAAGGCTTGCTGCATCCGCCCGCCGGGGTAGTCCGTATCTGTCTGCAGACGCGCGGCTGAATGCCGTCGTCCCATGGCCGGCGTCCGGCTGTGCCCCGTTCCCCCGCCGCGCTAGCATCGCGGCCACATGCGGCATCGCCGCCTCCAGAGGCCACACCATGACCCGTTCGATGAAATCCCCCACCCTCGCCGTCGCGCTCACCAGCGGCCTGATGCTCGCCGGCTCCGCTTTCGCTTCGGTTCCGCTGTCGCAGGGCTACATGCTCGGCGCCGATGGCGCGCAGCCGGCGAAAACCACGGCCAAGACCACTGAAATGAAGTGTGGCGCCGACAAAGCCAAGGCGGCCGAGATGAAGTGCGGCGCCAACAAGGCCAAAGCCGGCGAAATGAAGTGTGGCGCCGACAAAGCCAAGGCAGCCGAGATGAAGTGCGGCGCCGACAAGAAGGCCGCTGATGCCAAGGTGGCGGAAGGCAAGTGCGGCGGTTCGGCCTGACCTTCCGCATCGCCTGACCCGCGCAATGGCCACGGCACCGGTCCTCGTCCCTGATGCCGCTGGCCTGGGCCTGCGGCGGGCCCTGTTGGGCCCGCTGCGGGCTGCTTCGCGGGAGGTGGTGGATTTCCTCGAAGTCGCTCCGGAAAACTGGATCGGC
>SCUY01000045.1 GCA_004322525.1 Lysobacter sp.
TCAAGGACTGGCCACATGGCGCTCACATCACCTTGCGTCGTGGCGAGCGATCGCGCCTGGCCGACTTCGCGTCCGAGGTGCTGTAGGGCGATGGTCCCGTCGGTCATGACCATCGCCGGCTCGGATTCCGGCGGCGGCGCGGGCATCCAGGCCGACCTGCGCACTTTCGCGGCACATCGTATCCATGGCCTGTGTGCGATCACCGCACTGACCGCGCAGAACACCCGCACGGTCAGCGCGGTGCACGTGCCCGACGTGCATTTCCTTGACGAGCAGATCGACGCCTGCTTCGACGACTTCGACATCCGGGCGGTGAAGCTGGGCATGCTCGCGTCCGCCGCGGTCATCCATGCGGTAGCCGATGCACTCGAACGCCATCCTCCGATCCCGCTGGTACTGGACCCGGTGATGGTCGCGACGTCCGGAGCATGTCTGCTGGATCCGGATGCACTCGATGCAATGCGTCAGCGCCTGCTGCCGCTGGCGTCGATCATCACGCCCAATATTCCGGAGGCCGAACTGCTGCTCGGGCGCCCACTGCGTGACGAGAACGACGCACTCGGCGCCGCACGCGCACTGGTCGCCGAAGGTGTCCGCGGCGCACTGGTGAAAGGCGGGCATCTGGATACTCGCGGTTCCGTGGTCGACATCCTCGCGCTTCCCGGCGGAGGCATCGAACGTTTCGAACATGCGCGGCTCGACCTCGCGGCCCACGGCACCGGCTGCACCCTCGCCGCCGCGATCGCGGCAAATCTCGCGTCGGGGCTGTCGATCACGGCAGCGTGCGCCTATGCCACCGACTATGTGCACCGCGCGCTGCTGCTCGGCTATCGGCCAGGTCGCAGCGCAACGGTCGTGCTCGACCATTTCGGCGCGGCACGATGAGCCCGGCGGTCGAATGGCGGCCGCTCGCAGCAGCCGACGGCCATCGCTGGGACGTTCTCATGGTCCGGCCGGCAGAGATTCGCCGTACGCTGGTCTGGCTGCCGGCGCTTGGAGTGGCCGCGAAGCACTACGAACCTTTCGGGCGTGAGCTGGCTCTGCATGGAATCGCCACCTGCGTCCACGAGTGGCGCGGCCTGGGAACCAGCTCGTTACGTGCGGGCCGTACTTGTGACTGGGGTTATCGCGAACTGCTCGAATCCGATATCCCCCGGACGCTCGATCTCGCGCGTGGCGACACGCGGAACGGTCCGGGCATCATTGGCGGGCACAGCCTGGGTGGGCAACTTGCCAGTTGCACCGTGGCCATGCATCGCGATACCGCCCAGGCGCTATGGCTCGTCGCCAGCGGTGCGCCGTATTTCCGTGCATTTTCGCTGCCGAAGCAGCTCTGGCTGCCCGGGGCCTACCACCTGCTCGCGCTTCTCGCCCGCGCGCATGGCGCCCTGCCAGGGCGACGCCTCGGCTTCGGGGGACAGGAGGCACGCAGCGTCATCCGCGACTGGAGCCGCACCGGGTTGACCGGTCGCTATGCAGTACCGGGTGTGGAGAACCTGGAGCAGCGGCTTCGCGATGTCGATATCGCTATCGACTCCGTATTGCTCGCCGACGACTGGCTCGCACCGCGCAGCTCTCTTGACTTCCTGCTTTCAAAAATGAATTCGCAGCGCATCAACATACGGGTACTTGGCGAACAGGCCCTCGGCGTGCGGGCCGACCATTTCGCGTGGATGAGACACCCATCCAAGGTCGTGGAATCGCTGCTGGCTGTCCGCGGCTGGGATCATCACGACGATTGACTGTCATTGCGCCGACAGGCTCACGCACGTTGGCAACGGTTCCTGTATCGCAGGCGGATCGACAGTGATGCGATTGACCCGCAACAAGAAAGCCGACGGATATCCGTCGGCTTTCTGCCTTGCATGGCGCGCCCGGAAGGATTCGAACCTCCGACCCCCAAGTTCGTAGCCTGGTGCTCTATCCAGCTGAGCTACGGGCGCGTGATCGAAAAATTATGACGGGCGCTGCCGGCATCGTCAACGATTTTTCCGTGCGATTGCCGATGATTGATCATCGCAACCGCTGCCGCATGTGCGGCGCTACAACTGGCGGAGACTGAGGGATTCGAACCCTCGATGGAGTTTTTGACCCCATACTCCCTTAGCAGGGGAGCCCCTTCAGCCGCTCGGGCAAGTCTCCGGGTAATACGTGGTGACATCGTGCGAGCCGGAGATGGTAGCGCTCCGAAACAGATGCGGCAATCGTCAGGGTTCGGATGCGTCCGGCGCCTCGTCGCGGCTGTCGCCGCGCTGGATGCGCTGATAGATTTCCTCGCGATGGACCGAGACATCCTTGGGCGCGGTGATACCGATTCGCACCTGGTTGCCTTTGACGCCGAGCACCGTGACCGAGACCGAATCGCCGATCATCAGGGTTTCGCCGACGCGACGCGTCAGGATAAGCATTAAAACCTCCTCGAGCCGGCACTCCGCCGGTAGGGTGCGATCAGGCGATCATCACACCGGAAATTGGACATAAACGCCCGCCATAGTAGCGAGCGGCCCTTCATAGCCGCAAGGAAGCGAGTCACACTCCAGCGGCCGTCATGCGTTCCCTGACCCGGTCCGCCAGGCCGGCAAGGGCAGACGCCAGCGCCGGGCCATCATCCCCGCCACCCTGCGCCATGTCAGGGCGTCCCCCTCCCTTGCCATTGATCTGACGCGCGATCTCGCCCAGCAGCTCGCCGGCTTTCACCCGCGAAAGCGCCGCGCCGCCCACACCCGCGACCAGCGCGGCCTTGCCTTCCTGCACACCCGCAAGGACGACAACGGCATCGACCAGCTGTTGCTTGAGCCGGTCGACCGCTTCGCGCAATGCCTTGGCATCGAATCCTTCCAGCCGTGCGGCGACCACCTTGACCCCTTCGACCACCACCGCTGAACCGGCAAGATCCGCCGTCGCACCACTTGCCGCTTTCGCCTTGGCCCCATCGAGCTCGCGTTCGAGCCGACGCTGGCGATCGATGAGCGCCTTCACCTTCTCCATCAGCTCGACACGCGGGGTGCCCAGCAGCTTGGCGGCCTCGTCCAGACGCTGCAGCTCCACCGATACGAAGTCGAGCGCCGCCTGCCCGGTCACCGCTTCGATACGCCGCACGCCAGCGGAAACCCCGTTCTCGGAAAGTATCTTGAACAGGCCGATGTCGCCCGTGCGCGAGACGTGGGTACCACCACACAGTTCGGTCGACCCATCACCCATGCGCAGCACGCGCACGCGATCGCCGTACTTCTCGCCGAACAGGGCCAGCGCACCAAACTCGAGTGCCTCCTGCATGCCCATGTGATGGATCTGGGTACGGTGATTGGCACGGATCTCGGCATTGACCTCGCGCTCGACTTCCGCGATCTCCGCCACCGTCATCGGCTGGTAGTGCGCGAAGTCGAAGCGCAGGCGATCGGGCGCGACGAGCGAGCCCTTCTGCGTCACGTGCTCGCCCAGCACGCGGCGCAACGCGGCATGCATGAGGTGGGTGGCGGAGTGATTGATCACCGTCGCAGCACGGCGTTCTGCATCAACCGAGCCGAGCAGCTTGTCGCCACGCGCGAGACGCCCGCAGTCGAGCCGGCCGACATGGCCGTGGAACTGGCCGGCGATCTTGAGCGTGTCGCGGACGATGAAACGCATGCCCTGCCCGTCCAGCTCGCCGGCGTCGCCCACCTGCCCACCGCTCTCGGCATAGAACGGCGTGCGATCGAGAATGATGACCGCCTCGTCGCCGGCCTCGATAACCTCGACAGGACGGCCGTCCTTCAGCAGCGCGACGACCGTGAGCCCACCTTCGACAAGGCCGTCGTAACCGAGGAACGCGGTCGGCGGCAGTTGCGCGGCCAGGTCGGCCGGCAGCGTGGTGGTGGCGCCGAACCTGCCTGAAGCCCGTGCGGTTTCACGCTGCTGGTTCATCGCCGACTCGAAGCCTTCCATGTCCACCGACAGGCCCCGCTCACGCGCGATGTCGGCGGTGAGATCGACGGGAAACCCATAGGTGTCGTACAGGCGAAAGGCTTCGGTGCCGGGGATCGTGCCCTGCGCACGTGAGGCGACGTCATCGAAGATGCGCATGCCCGATTCGAGCGTTTCCGCAAAACGTTCCTCCTCGCCACGCAGCGCGCGTTCCACCATCTCGCGCTTGGCGGCGAGTTCGGGATACGCATCGCCCATGAGCTCGACCAGCGGAGCGACCAGCCGGTGGAAGAACGCGCCCTTCTGGCCGAGCTTCCAGCCGTGCCGCAGTGCGCGCCGGATGATGCGGCGCAGCACGTAGCCGCGGCCTTCGTTCGAGGGCAGCACACCATCGACGATCAGGAACGAACAGGCGCGGATGTGATCGGCGATGACGCGCAGTGACTTGTTCTCCAGGTCCTTCGTTCCGGTGGCTGTTGCGGCCTCGGCGACAAGCCGACGGAACAGGTCGATCTCATAATTGCCATGCACGCCCTGCAGCACCGCGGCGATGCGCTCCAGGCCCATGCCGGTATCGACACACGGCGCCGGCAGCGGCAGCAGCGTACCGTCGGGCTGGCGATCGAACTGCATGAAGACGTTGTTCCATATCTCGATGTAGCGATCGCCATCTTCATCGGGCGAGCCCGGTGGGCCACCGGCGATGTGCTCGCCGTGATCGTAGAAAATTTCCGTGCACGGGCCACACGGGCCGGTGTCCGCCATCTGCCAGAAATTATCCGAGGCGAACGGAGCGCCCTTGTTGTCGCCGATGCGGATGATGCGCTCGGCCGGCAGGCCGATGTCGCGATGCCAGATATCGAAGGCTTCGTCGTCGGTCTGGTAGATGGTGACCAGCAGGCGCTCGGGCGACAGCTTCCAGACCTGCGTCAGCAGCTCCCATGCCCAGGCGATCGCGTCCTTCTTGAAATAGTCACCGAACGACCAGTTGCCGAGCATTTCAAAAAACGTGTGATGGCGCGCGGTATAGCCCACCTGGTCAAGGTCATTGTGCTTGCCACCGGCGCGCAGGCAGCGCTGCACGTCCGCCGCGCGCACGTAGCCGGGCCTCTCGCTGCCCAGGAAAACGTTCTTGAACTGCACCATGCCCGAGTTGGTGAACAGCAGCGTTGGATCGTTGGCAGGCACGAGTGGCGCCGACGGCACGATCGTGTGGCCTTTGCTGCGGAAGAATTCGATGAAATCACTGCGGATTTCAGACGTGGTTTTCATGCGGCATCGTGTCGTGGGAAGTCGGGCGGCCAACGGCTGCGGGACGGCAGCCGCGGTGCAGGCGGGCCGCGAAGAGTAGCAGGCAGCACGTGGCTTCGGCCTCGCTGCGGATGCGACAGTCAGTCCGCAGGGGGAACCGAAACCGCGGAGCGCGCGACGTCCATCGGGAATCCACGGCGCAACAGGAGGTCAAGCGCCTTGCGTTCGCGCAGGCGGCGGCCCTCGATCGTGCCAAAGCGGCGCGCCACGAGGTCGCGGGCAATCTCTCCCCAGTCGCCTTCGAACGCGTCGAGCACCTTCTCGCGCAGATCGGGAGGGAGATCATGAGTGCCGAGTTCGGCACGGAGATACAAGGGGCCATAACCTGCCGAGGCACGAGACCGGATGAGGCTCTCGGCGAACCGGCGCTCGTCCTGCCACCCAGCGGCAGCCAGCTTTTCGACGGCCACCTCGACCTCCGAAGCATCGACCCCCCGAGAGACGAGCTTGCGCGTCAACTCCTTGCGCGAATGCTCGCGACGCGTCAGCAGCCCCAATGCCCGCTGCATGGCCGTCGCCGGCGGCCGGGCCGGTGGCGACCGGCGGGCACGGCCATCGGCGCGAGGGCTGAACAGCCCTTCATAAGGCAGCCCGACATCCGCGGCCCGGTCGGTCAGCGCCGTGCCATCAGCATCGGCCAGCATCTGGGCGGAAGCGGCCAGGGCTGCTGTTCGCCCGAATGACGCCTCCTGGTTGCGCTTGAGTGGAGGGGACAGCGACTCCGCATCAGTAGACGGGTCCACCTGCCTCGGCTCTGCAGGCGACACCGGCGATGCTCCGCCAGTGTTCACGATGAGGTCGGACAACCGCACGATGCCTGATGCCCTGCCGCTGCGCTCTTCCTGCGCTGAGGCCATCCTCCCCGCGCGTGCATACGCATCGACCCCGGGCATGACACCCGGGGTCGAGTTGTTTGAATCACGCGACAGGTCTTTCACAACGGATCAGGCATCCGCTTCGGCTTCGACCGGGCTGATTTCCTGTGGCACGAATTTCTCGCGCAGTGCCGCCTCAAGCCTGGCTGCCATCGCCGGATTTTCCTTGAGGTACTGGCGGGCGTTTTCCTTACCCTGCCCGATGCGCTCGCCATCGCAGCTGTACCAGGCGCCCGACTTTTCGACGAGCTTGGCGTCCACGCCCATCTCGATCAGTTCACCTTCCCGGGAGATTCCTTCCCCGTAGAGAATTTCCGTGATCACCTGTTTGAACGGGGGAGCGAGCTTGTTCTTGACGACCTTGATCTTGGTCTGGTTACCGATGATCTCGTCGCCCTTCTTGATCGCACCGATGCGGCGAATGTCGAGCCGGACCGAAGCGTAGAACTTCAGCGCATTACCACCGGTCGTCACTTCCGGGCTCTGGCCCGGCATCATCACGCCGATCTTCATGCGCAGCTGGTTGATGAAAATCACCAGTGTGTTCGAGCGCTTGATGTTGCCAGTGAGCTTACGTAGCGCCTGGCTCATCAGGCGTGCCTGCAGGCCCGGCAGCTGGTCGCCCATTTCACCCTCGATTTCCGCTTTCGGCGTGAGCGCGGCTACCGAGTCGATGACCACCATGTCGACCGCATTCGAGCGCACCAGCATGTCGGCGATCTCGAGCGCCTGCTCGCCGGTGTCTGGCTGTGAGAGCAGCAGGTCGTCGACGTTGACGCCCAGTTTGCCGGCATAGATGGGATCGAGTGCGTGCTCGGCATCGATGAAGGCGGCAGTGCCGCCCTTCTTCTGGCACTCGGCAATAGCCTGCAAGGTGAGCGTGGTCTTGCCCGAGGATTCCGGGCCATAGATCTCGACCACGCGACCACGCGGCAGGCCACCAATCCCGAGGGCGATGTCGAGCATCAGGGAACCCGTGCCGACGATCTCGACCACTTCCACAGCTCGGTCGCCCATGCGCATGACCGAGCCCTTGCCGAACTGCTTCTCGATCTGGCCCAGGGCCGCCGCGAGCGCTCGCTTCTTGTTTTCGTCCATTTACAGGTTCCTTGCTGGTTCGTTGTGAGCGGAGACTCTAGATGCCGGAGATCGCATGCACTGAGACGATGGCATCGGCGGCTGAACTATCGGATGGAGGCAGAGTTACGGGAATCGGACGAGGCGGTATCTGGCTGTCGGAAAACTCCACGCAGGCGTCAAGGCGGTGCGCGTCAGCGGTTGGGGCGCACCAGCCCGCAATACAGGCCCTCGATCGCGAAATCCTGGTCAGGCAACACATCGATCGGCTCGAAGTCCGGGTTTCGTGGCAGCAGCCGGATCCGGTCCTTGCCGATCTTCAGCAGCTTCACGGTGATCGCGTCATCGATGCGCGCGACGACGATCTGCCCGGAGCGCGCCTCGTTCGTGCGATGCACACCGATGAGGTCGCCGTCGAAAATGCCTTCGTCGCGCATCGAGTCGCCTTTGACCCGCAGGAGATAATCCGGGGACGGTGCGAACAGGTTCTTGTCCATCAGCACCATGTCGTCCGAGCCGATGTCGGCGCCGATCGGCAGGCCGGCGGCGACCTGGCCGAGTACGGGCAGATGCAGCATCGCGTCGGCGGTGGCCGTAATCCGCGGACGGGCGCCGGCAAGCCGGATGCCTCGTGCCTGGCCCGGCACGCGGCGTATCGCCCCGGCCTGCTCAAGCGCCTGCAGGTGGTATTGCGCTGCACGGACGCTGCTGAAGCCGAAGACCTGGGCGATCTCGGTCTGCGAGGGCGGCACGCCATCGGCCTCGATGCGCTCGGCGATCATTTCGAGGATGGCGGCCTGGGTGTCGGTGAGGTTCATTAGTAGTAATACTACTAACTCGGCCGGAGATCGCAAGACCGTTCGTCAGACGGAGTACTCGACCAAACCGCGCAGGGCGGCATGCACCGTCTGCCGGCGAACGGCGTGCCGATCGCCATCGAAGTGGTGGACGGTGGCCTGCGGATAACCGCCCCGCCGCTTCCAGGCGATCCAGACCGTGCCGACCGGCTTGCCTGGCGTGCCGCCGCCCGGGCCGGCGATACCCGTCACTGCCACGGCCAGGCTGGCCGCCGAATGCACGAGCGCGCCGGACACCATTTCCACCACCGTCTCGCGGCTTACCGCCCCGTGCAGTTCCAGGGTGTGCGGGTTGACACCCAGGAGCGCCTGCTTGGCTTCGTAGCTGTAGACGACCATGCCGCAGTCGAACCAGGCCGACGAGCCGGGGACGTCGGTCAGGACCTTGGCGATCCAGCCGCCGGTGCAGCTTTCAGCGGTGGCGATGGAGAGGTGGCGGGCCTGCGCGGCATGGGCGAGTTCCCGGGCGAGGCGCCCGAGTTCGTCGTCGGAGGGAAGCGTCATATGCGCACTATAGACGCCGCCCGGCGCCTCAAAGCCCGCTGGCATACTGGCGCCCCGCCGCCCGACGGCCGCACCAGCCAGCTGCTCCGTGCCCGACGCCAGCACCGCCGACGTCCGTTCGCTCGACGCCCATACACCGCTCATGCGCCAGTTCTTCGCCTGCAAGGCGGAGCATCCGGACGTGCTGCTGTTCTTCCGCATGGGCGACTTCTACGAACTGTTCTACGACGACGCGCGCAAGGCCGCACGGTTGCTCGACATCACGCTGACCCAGCGCGGCAATTCGGCCGGGCAACCGATCCCGATGGCCGGCGTGCCGCACCATGCCGCGGAGGGTTACCTGGCGCGGCTGGTCGCGCTCGGCGAGTCGGTGGCCATCTGCGAGCAGATCGGTGATCCGGCCTTGGCCAAAGGCCTTGTCGAGCGCAAGGTCGTACGCATCGTCACCCCGGGTACCGTCACCGACGAAGCGCTGCTGGACCAGCGTCGCGACACGTTGCTGCTCGCGGTATCCCGAGGCCGCGCGGGGTTCGGCCTGGCCTGGGCCGATCTCGCGGCTGGCCGGTTCCTGTGCAACGAAGTCGCGAGCGAAGACGCGCTGGAAGCGGAGCTGGCACGGCTCGATCCGGCTGAGGTTCTGTGCCCGGACGAGGACGCACTTCCCGCCTGCCTGGTGGGACGCACGGCACTTCGTCGACGCGCGACCTGGCTTTTCGATGTCGACAGCGGGCGTCGTCAGCTGCTGCGTTTCTTCGCCGTGCATGACCTGACCGGATTCGGTGTGGACGACCGCCCGCTGGCCATTGCCGCCGCCGCCGCACTGCTGGGCTACGTCGAGGAGACGCAGAAGCAGCGGCTGCCGCACCTGACCTCGCTGGCGCTGGAATCCGGCGACGGCGCCATTGCGATGAACGCCGCGACGCGCCGCCACCTCGAACTGGACAGCCGCGTGGACGGCGACGCCCGCCACACACTGCTGGGCGTGCTGGACTCCACTGCCACGCCGATGGGCGGGCGCCTGCTGCGACGCTGGTTACACCGCCCCCTGCGCGATCATCCGACGCTGCGCCTGCGGCACCAGGCGGTCGCGATGCTCCTTGATGCCGCCGCCGATGAGCCCTTGCGCGACGCCCTGGGCGGAGTTGGGGATATCGAGCGGATCCTCGCGCGCGTCGCCTTGCGCAGCGCCCGCCCGCGTGACCTCTCCACCCTGCGCGACGCACTCTCGATGCTGCCGGCACTGCGTGCACAGCTCGCACCGCTCGATTCACCGCGGCTGCAGGCCCTCGCGGCGCTGCTGGGCGACCACGAAGCGACGGCTTCGCTGCTCACCACCGCGATCGTCGAGCACCCGCCCGTGCTCGCGCGCGACGGCGGCGTTTTCGCCGAAGGCTACGACGTTGAACTCGATGAACTGCGCCGGCTGTCGACCAGTGCGGACCGGTTCCTGGTCGAACTGGAGGCGCGCGAACGCGAGGCCACCGGCATCGCGACGCTGAAGGTGGGCTACAACCGTGTCCACGGCTACTTCATCGAAATCAGCAAGACGCAGGCGACACGCGCGCCGACGCATTACACCCGCCGGCAGACGCTCACCGGCGCCGAACGCTACATCACGGAAGAACTGAAACAGTTCGAGGACAAGGTGCTGTCGGCCCGGGAACGCGCCCTGTCCCGCGAGCGGCTGCTGTACGAGCACGTGCTCGACGCGCTCAATGCGGTGGTTGAACCCCTCGGGCACTGCGCGGCCGCATTGGCGGAACTGGACGTGCTCGCCGCATTCGCCGAGCGCGCGCAACGGCTCGACTGGTCGCGACCGGTGCTCACCGATCACCCGGGTATCCGCATCGAACGCGGCCGGCATCCGGTGGTCGAAGCCGTCCGCGACGTCCCGTTCGAACCGAATGATCTTGTCCTGGACTGCGCACCCGACCACGCCGGCCGCCGCATGCTGGTCATCACCGGGCCGAACATGGGCGGCAAGTCCACGTACATGCGCCAGAACGCGTTGATCGTGCTTCTCGCGCACATCGGCAGTTTCGTTCCCGCGGCGTCCGCGTGGATCGGCCCGATCGACCGGCTGCTTACCCGCATCGGCGCAGGCGACGACCTTGCGCGCGGCCAGTCGACCTTCATGGTCGAGATGGCGGAGACGAGCTACATCCTCCATCACGCGACCGAGCAGTCGCTGGTGCTGATGGACGAGATCGGCCGTGGCACTTCCACGTATGACGGGCTGGCGCTGGCGGAGTCGTGCGCGCGCCATCTCGCCACCGTCAATCGCGCCTACACGCTGTTCGCGACGCACTACTTCGAGCTCACGCGCCTCGCTGCGCCCGGCAACGGCATCGCCAACGTGCATCTGGATGCCGTCGAGCATGGCGACCGCCTCGTCTTCATGCATGCGGTCAAGGACGGCCCGGCCGATCGCAGCTTCGGCCTGCAGGTCGCCGCCCTTGCGGGCCTGCCACGCGTCGTGGTGGAACAGGCGCGTGCACGCCTGGCGGAACTCGAACGTCACCGCCCAGCGGATGCGTCGGCACCGCTTACCGCGGAAACGCTCGAGCAGCCGACACAGTTCCCGCTGTTCCCGGCATCGTCCGCCGCGCTGGATGCCTTGGCCGGCATCGATCCGGACGAGCTCACGCCAAAGCAGGCACTGGAAGCGCTTTACCGCCTGAAACAGATGGGCTGAACGCCGCGCCCGATAGCAGCTGGCTATCGCATCCATTTGAACGTTGCATTTTCCGAATCGCTTTTACCGGCGTACGGTGGAGCCAGCCCGATGAGACGTCGCGGCGGATCCTCGGGAAGGATGGCTGTCGCGCGCGGCGACTGACTTCGGCTGTCGCGCACTGCCATCCGGCCATCATCACAAGCCGTGCTTCCGGATTCCTCGACACGGCGGCGCTCGTTTATCAGATCTGCAAGGAGTTCCGCGCATGACCACTGAATCGAAATGTCCCGTCGCACACAAGCCGAAGCAGACGCGCGGCAATGCGCACTGGTGGCCTGACCAGCTGAACCTGGGCATACTCCATCAGCATTCCGCCCTGTCCGACCCGATGGTCGAGGACTTCGACTACAAGGCGGAGTTCAAGACGCTGGACCTCGACGCTGTCATCGCCGACCTCCATGCCCTGATGACCGATTCGCAGGACTGGTGGCCCGCCGACTACGGACACTACGGCCCCTTCTTCATCCGCATGGCCTGGCATGCCGCGGGCACGTACCGCATCTTCGACGGCCGCGGTGGCGCGCGCTCGGGCGAACAGCGCTTCGCCCCGCTCAACAGCTGGCCCGACAACGGCAACCTCGACAAGGCGCGTCGCCTGCTGTGGCCGATCAAGCGCAAATACGGCCGCAAGCTGTCATGGGCCGATCTCATGATTCTTGCCGGCAACGTCTCGCTGGAGTCGATGGGCTTCCGGACTTTCGGCTTCGGTGGCGGCCGCGAGGACATCTGGGAACCGCAGCCGATCGACTGGGGCCCCGAATCCACCTGGCTCGGCGACGAGCGCTACAGCGGTGAGCGCGAACTCGCGCGCCCGCTCGCTGCCGTGCAGATGGGCCTGATCTACGTGAACCCGGAAGGCCCCAACGGCAAGCCCGACCCGCTGGGCTCGGCGCGTGATATCCGTGACACGTTCGCGCGCATGGCGATGGACGACGAGGAAACGGTCGCGCTTGTAGCCGGCGGACATACCTTCGGTAAGTGCCACGGCGCCGGGCCGGCACACCATGTCGGCAGCGAACCCGAAGGATCGAACATCGAGGAACTGGGCCTGGGCTGGAAAAGCGCCTACGAAAGCGGCATGGGCGCACACACGATCACCAGCGGCCTGGAAGGGGCGTGGACGCCTACACCGGTCCAGTGGGACATGAGCTATTTCGGGACACTGTTCGGCCACGAGTGGGAGCTCACCACCAGCCCCGCGGGCGCGCAGCAGTGGAAGCCGGTGGGCGACGCGGGCCGCAACGTGCCCGACGCGCACATCCCCGGCAAGGTGCACCAGCCGATGATGACGACGGCGGATCTCGCGCTGCGCTTCGACCCGGTCTACGAGAAGATCTCGCGCGACTTCATGGCGAACCCGCAGAAATTCGCCGATGCCTTCGCGCGTGCCTGGTTCAAGCTCACCCATCGCGACATGGGGCCGAAGGTCCGCTACCTCGGCCCGCTGGTTCCGCGGGAAACCCTGATCTGGCAGGACCCCATCCCGGCGCTGGATCATCCACTCATCGATGCATCCGACATCGCCTCGCTGAAAGCGCAGCTGCTCGAATGCGGCATCCCCGCGCGGCAACTGGTCAAGACGGCATGGGCCTCGGCGTCCACGTTCCGCAACACCGACATGCGCGGCGGTGCGAACGGCGCGCGAATACGGCTTGCCCCGCAAAAGGACTGGGAAGCCAATGAGCCGGCCGAGCTTGCACAGACGCTGGCGGCGATGGAGCGTATCCAGCATGCGTTCAACGGGGCGCAGACCGGTGGCAAGAAAGTGTCGCTGGCCGACCTCATCGTGCTCGCCGGCTGCGCAGCGGTGGAGGCCGCCGCGCGCCGGGGCGGGCATGACGTCAGCGTGCCGTTCACCCCTGGCCGCATGGATGCCTCGCTCGAACAGACCGATGTGGATTCGTTCCAGGTGCTGGAACCGGCGGCCGACGGCTTCCGCAACTACGTGCGTGCCGACGCTACGGATACCACCGCCACCGCCCTGATCGATCGCGCCAGCCTGCTGGCATTGACTGCGCCGCAGATGACCGCGCTCGTCGGCGGGCTGCGGTCGCTCGATGCCAACACCGGACATTCGGCGCACGGCGTGTTCACCAGCCGCCCCGGCACGCTCAGCACCGACTTCTTCGTCAATCTGCTCGACATGCGTACCGCATGGAAAAAGTCCGAGACGACGCCAGGCGTATTCGAGGGCCACGACCGCACCACCGGGGACCTGCGCTGGACAGCAACCCTCGCCGACCTCGTGTTCGGTTCCAATGCCCAGTTGAGGGCGCTGTCCGAGGTCTACGCGGCGAACGATGGGGAAACGCACTTCATAAACGACTTCATCGAGGCGTGGGTCAAAGTGATGAATCTCGATCGCTTCGATCTCCTCTATCACGACGTGGTGTGAGTCCATCGCTTTGCCGCGACGGGAATGTGCCGGCTCTCCACCGGCGCATTCTCGCGTCGTGCGACAGCTTCATCGGTGGTGGAACTGCAGCGATCGGGCGGTAAAGGCGCCGGCAGCCGTCACGGCATCTCCCACCTGGACCGGCCTAGCATCCGGTCATCCCACGTCGGAGATGCCCCATGAATGGCCCCCTGTTCGATGATCTCGTCAACCAGTTCAAAGGCGATCCGGCACGCCAGCTCGGGCAGAGCCTGGGGCTTTCACCGGATGCGGCCTTGCAGGCGGTGACGGCCGCGCTGCCATTGCTGATCGGTGGCCTGCAACGGAACGCCCAGGATCCCGGCGGCGCGCAGTCACTGTTCGGCGCGCTTGCGCAGGACCATCGCGGCATTGACCCAGGCAATGCTCTGGGTTCCGCGCTTGCGGGCGGCAGTCAGGGTGATGGCATCCTCGGCCACGTCTTCGGCACCCGCAGGCCCGTCGCGGAACAGGCGCTCGGCTCGTTCGCAGGCCTGGGGCAGGACCGCGCCGGTACGCTCCTGCGCGTGCTCGCACCGATCGTGATGGCCTATCTCGCGCGGCGCGTCTTTGCCTCGCGCGCTGCGGATGGTGCGACGACACCCACAGCCACGCCGGATGGGGTCCGCACGGCGCTCGATACCGAGGCGGCCGAAATACGTTCGCGTGGAGGCCCGGGTAGCGGGCTGATGTCGTTG
>SCUY01000046.1 GCA_004322525.1 Lysobacter sp.
CCAAGCGAACTCGCGGCCTTCTTCGACCCCTACGGCAACGCCGCGCATTGCGCGCTGGAATTCGATGTCGTCGGCGAGGACGTGCTGATCACCGGCGCCGGCCCCATCGGCATCATCGCCGCTGGCATCTGCAAGCACATCGGCGCGCGCAACGTGGTGGTGACGGACGTCAACGACTACCGCCTCAAGCTCGCCGCCGACATGGGTGCTACGCGCGTAGTGAACGTGTCGAACACCTCGCTCAAGGACGTGATGACCGACCTGCACATGGAAGGCTTCGACGTCGGCCTGGAGATGAGCGGCAACCCGCGTGCGTTCAACGACATGCTCGACTGCATGTACAACGGCGGCAGGATCGCGATGCTCGGCATCATGCCCAAGGGCGCTGGCTGCGACTGGGACAAGGTGATCTTCAAGGGCCTCACGCTGCAGGGCATCTACGGGCGTCGCATGTACGAGACCTGGTACAAGATGACGCAGCTGGTGCTGGGCGGATTCCCGCTGGGCAAGGTGCTCACGCATCAGTTGCCGGTCGATGAATTCCAGAAGGGTTTCGACCTGATGGAAGCGGGCAAGAGTGGGAAGATCGTGTTGAGCTGGAACTGATTACCTTCGAAGCGTTTGCCGGCGACATCGATGGCTGCGGCGGACGGAACTGCCAGCGCGCGACACGCCGTGAATACGTCCTTGTAGGCTCGTTGGCGGCATCTATGGCGCCGAGAGTCGCGCACCGGCAGCTCCGTCTGCCTTCCTGATTGTTCCGGAGCGTGTGATGTCGCTTACTTCGCGCTACTCGACCACCCTCGACGAAATCCGCGATGCGGGGCTGTTCAAGTCCGAGCGCATCATCACCTCGCCACAGGCAGCGGAGATCACGCTGGAGGACGGCCGCACCGTCCTGAATTTCTGTGCCAACAATTACCTTGGCCTCGCCGATCATCCGGCGATCATCGCCGAGGCCAAGAAGGCGCTCGATACCCATGGCTTCGGCATGGCGAGCGTGCGCTTCATCTGCGGCACGCAGGACCTGCACAAGCAGCTCGAACGCACCATCGCCGACTTCTTCGGCACGGAAGACACGATCCTCTACGCGGCCTGTTTCGATGCAAACGGTGGCCTGTTCGAGCCGCTGCTCGACGAAAACGACGCGATCATTTCCGACGCGCTCAACCACGCCTCGATCATCGATGGCGTGCGCCTGTGCAAGGCCAAGCGCTATCGGTACGCAAACTGCGATATGGCGGACCTCGAGAAGCAGCTGCAGCAGGCCAGGGCCGACGGCGCGCGCACCATCATGATCACCACCGATGGCGTGTTCTCGATGGACGGCTTCATCGCGCCACTCGACGAAATCACTGCGCTCGCGCAGCAATACGGAGCGCTGGTGCACATCGACGAATGCCACGCGACAGGTTTCCTCGGCGCGACCGGCCGCGGCTCGGCGGAAGTCAAAGGGGTGATGGAGAAGATCGACATCTTCACCGGGACGCTCGGCAAGGCGATGGGCGGCGCGCTTGGCGGCTTCACCACTGCGAAACGCGAGGTGATCGAACTGCTGCGCCAGCGTTCGCGCCCCTACCTGTTCTCCAACTCGCTGCCGCCGCATGTCGTTGCCGCGGGCATCAAGGCGTTCGAGATGCTGTCGGAAGCCGGTGACCTTCGCACGCAACTGGTCGAGAACACGCGCTACTTCCGCGAGCGCATGACCGCGATCGGCTTCGACATCCGCCCAGGCGTGCATCCGATCAGCCCGGTGATGCTCTACGACGCACCGCTCGCGCAGACGTTCGCGCAGCGCCTGCTCGAGGAAGGCATCTACGCGATCGGCTTCTTCTTCCCGGTGGTGCCAAAGGGCCAGGCGCGCATCCGCACGCAGATCTCCGCAGCGCACACGCGGCAGCACCTCGATCGTGCGATAGACGCCTTCACGCGCATCGGCCAGGAACTCGCGGTTCTGAGCTGACGGCCGATCGTTACACTCGGGTACTCACGGCGACAGGGGTGCGAGCGCAGCGGCCTCATCCGGCAGCAGTGCACGCCACTGCCCCTTGGCGAGCTCACCCAGCGGCAGGGTTCCAATCCCGATCCGGACCAGGCGCAATACGCCGATGTCATGCGCGGCGAGCATGCGGCGGATCTGTCGATTGCGGCCTTCGTCCAACTCGACTTCCAGCCATGAATGGCGGCCGCCTGCGCGCAATAGACGTACCGACCGCATGTGGAGCAGTTCGCCCTCGTGCTCTACGCCCGCTTGAAGTGCGGCCAGCAGATCAGCCCCGACGAGTCGGTCGATCTGCACGTGGTAGGTCTTCGATGGCCCAGTGAGCGGCGCGGTGATGCGGGCCGCCCAGCCGGAGTCATTGGAAAAGAGAAGCAGGCCTTCGCTGGCCTTGTCGAGACGGCCGACCGGGGCGACCCAGGGCAGGCCGGCGCCATCGAAGCAGCGATACACCGTGTCGCGGCCCTGATCGTCCCGGGCCGTCGTCACCAGGCCCCGCGGCTTATTCAGGACGATGTAGTGGAAGCCTGCCGCTACCGGCACATGGCCGTCGACCCGCACGGACTGGCATCCGACGCGGACCGGAAACCCGGGATCACGGACGACGCGGTCGTCGACCGAAACACGGCCCGCCCGGATCCATTCCGCAGCCTGCGTCCGCGAGCACAGGCCGCGCTTGGACAACACCCGCGCCAGCCCGTGCGCCGGAGACGCGGG
>SCUY01000002.1 GCA_004322525.1 Lysobacter sp.
CCACTTCCTTGACCGCGGCGATGATGCCCTCGGCGATCATGTCGCAGCGGACGATGCCGCCGAAGATGTTGACGAAGATCGCGCGCACCTTGTCGCTCGACAGGATCAGCTTGAACGCCTCGGTGACGCGCTCCTTCGTCGCCCCACCGCCCACGTCGAGGAAGTTCGCCGGCTCGCCGCCTTCCAGCTTGATGACGTCCATCGTCGCCATGGCAAGGCCCGCGCCGTTGACCATGCAGCCGATGTCGCCGTCCATCGTCACGTAGTTGAGGTCGTACTTCGACGCGAGCACTTCGGTCTCGTCTTCCTGGCGCACGTCGCGCATGGCGACGAGCTCGGGATGGCGGAACGCGGCGTTGTCGTCGGAATCGATCTTGCCGTCGAGCACGGCGAGGTCGCCGCTGGTGAGGATCGCGAGCGGGTTCAGCTCGACCAGCGCGAGGTCCTTCTCCATGAAGAGCTTGAACAGGCCCGTCATGATCTTCGTCAGCTGGCCGACCTGCTTCGCGTTGAGGCCAAGCGCGAAGCCGAGTTCGCGGCACTGGTAGGCCTGCAGGCCCTGCACGTAATTGACATGCAGCGTCTGGATGGCTTCGGGCTTCTCGTGCGCGACCTGCTCGATGTCCATGCCGCCTTCAGCCGAGGCGATGAAGGTGATCGACTTGGTCGAGCGATCGACGAGCACCGACAGGTACAGCTCCTTGGCGATGTCGGTGCCTTCGCAGACCAGCACCGAATCGATCGGCAGCTCGATGCCGGCGGTCTGGTAGGTCGCCATCTTCGTTCCGAGCATCGCGCGGGCGTATTGCGCGACCTCGTCATAGTTCTTCGCCAGCTTCACGCCGCCGGCCTTGCCGCGGCCGCCCGCATGGATCTGCGCCTTGACGACCCAGAGCTCGCCCGGGATCTGCTTGGCCGCCGCGACCGCCTCTTCCGGCGAACGCGCGACGCGCCCGGCCGGCACTGCAATGCCGTAATCGGCAAAGAGCTGCTTTGCCTGGTATTCGTGGAAATTCATGCGTCACCGAAGGAAGGACGTGGGCTCGCGCGAGTGCACACCCGGATGGGGCGACGCGAGGGGGCGGTATTGTCGCCGATCGGGCGGGGGCGGGCAAAAGGCGACACGTTCCCCGGTGGATCGCCGGCGTTCACGGCCGCCTATACTCGGCCGATCCGCCCGCTGGACGCGCGCCGTGCCCTTGCAGACCTCCGTCAACCCGCTCCACGCCGACCACGTCCTCTACCGCGAACTGCGGCTGTTCAACCTGTATCGCGTACTCGAGGCATTGCTGCTCGTGCTGGTGGTGTTCGGGCCGGTCGCCGGCACGCTGGAGCCGCCGCGCCATGCGCTGCTCGCGCAGGCCGCGGTCATCGCCTACCTGTTCGTCGCGCTGCTGGCGCTGCCGCTGGGGCGACGCGTGGAACTGCGGCTGCTCGCCGGCGCGGGCATCGCCGCCGACCTGTTCTTCGGCATGCTGGCGATGCATGCCCTGCCGTCGGCGGGCACCGGCATCGCGCTGATGCTGATGTTCAATGTCGGTGCCGCCGCCCTGCTGCTGCCCTCGCGCATCGTGGGGACCGTGGTCGCGATCGCGGTCGCCGCGCTCATCGGTGAATACGCCTGGAGCAGGCTGGACGAGGACATCCCGCGGTCGATGTCCGAGCCGGTGATGTTCGCCATCGGCTATGCCGCGCTGGCCACGGTGATGCACGTGCTCGGCCGGCAGATGCGCGAGAGCTATGAGCTCGCAGCGCTGCGTACGACCGAGAACGAGCATCTCGCGCACGTCAACGAACTGATCATCCGGCGCCTGCGCACCGGGGTCGTGCTGGTGGACGGTAGCGGGCGCATGAAGCTCGCCAACGAAGCCGCGACCGCACTGCTGGGCGAGGTCGGTGACGAGATCCATGGTTACCGCGAACTCACCGTCGCGGTGCCGGAACTGGGTCGGCGGCTCGCGCAATGGCGCGAGACCGGGGTGGCCAGCGACGACCCCATTCGCGTCGCCAGCGACCAGCCCGATGTCATCCCGCGCTTCGCCCGGCTGCAGGCACACAGCAGCCAGACGCTGGTGTTCCTCGATGACACCTCCCTGCTGTCGCAGCGCGCCGAGTCGATCACCCTGGCGACGCTCGGACGGTTTTCCGCGAGCCTTGCGCACGAGATCCGCAACCCGCTGGCGGCGATCAGCTATGCGGTGCAGTTGCTCGAGGAGTCCGACGACATCCGTCCCGGCGACCGCCGCCTGCTCGAAATCATCCATCAGCACTGCCTGCGCATGAACGGGATCGTCGAGAACGTGCTGGGCCTCGCGCGCCGCGAGCCGGCGAAACCCGAACTGGTGGAGCTGGTGGCGTTCGCGCAGGCATTCGTCGAGGACTATCTCGCCAGCCATCCGATCGAGGGAGACATGC
Source organism: Lysobacter sp. (assembly GCA_004322525.1). Lineage (GTDB taxonomy): Bacteria > Pseudomonadota > Gammaproteobacteria > Xanthomonadales > Xanthomonadaceae > Cognatilysobacter. The sequence goes on from SCUY01000002.1 coordinate 2,416, forward strand.
TGGCGACCACGTCCGCGCTGCGTGACCGCCCCGCATTGTTCGACCCGCGCCAGCTGCACCAGGTGGTGACGGTGCTCGTGCACAACGCGCTTACCTATGGGCGCATGCCCGGCCAGCCGGCACGCGTGACCCTGCGCGTGGCCGACGAGAACGGCCAGCCGGTGCTCGACGTGCTCGACCGCGGGCCCGGCATTCCCGAAGCGGTGCGCGCACGCCTGTTCCGCCCCTTCTTCACTACATCGAGCCATGGCACCGGGCTCGGGCTCTACATCGCCCGGGAGCTGTGCCATGCCAACCAGGCCAGCCTCGACTACCTGCCCACCGGCGGGGGCGGCGGTTGCTTCCGTATCCGCCTCAGTGTTCTCGGCCCCTCGGGTTGACGCAGATCGCCGAAAGTGGCCGCAATCCGTCACTTCCGCTAAGGTGCGCAGCGGAGGAACCGATGGCCGAACCGCGAAACGCACCGACCCGCAGCGCCCTCGTCATCGATGACGAGCGGGATATCCGCGAGCTGCTCGTCATGACCCTGGGGCGCATGGGCCTGCGCTGCGACACCGCCGCCAACGTCACCGACGCCCGCGCGCTGCTGTCCCGGAACAGCTACGACCTCTGCCTCACCGACATGCGCCTGCCCGATGGCACCGGGCTGGAGATCGTCGCCGAAATCAACCAGCGCCACCCCACCACGCCGGTCGCGATGATCACCGCCTTCGGCAATGTCGAGGCTGCGGTTGAAGCGCTGAAGGCCGGCGCTTTCGACTTCGTCGCCAAGCCGGTCGACCTCGGCGTGCTGCGCGACCTCGTCCGCCAGGCGCTCGAACTGCATGAACGCCGCCGCGCGGCCAGCGAATCGGGCCTGTCCTCGCGCCTGTACGGCGAATCGCCGGCCATGGCCTCGCTGCGCGCCACGCTGACCAAGGTCGCCCGCAGCCAGGCGCCCGTCTACATCACTGGCGAGTCCGGCGTCGGCAAGGAGCTGGTCGCCCGCACCATCCATGCCGAAGGTGGCCGTGCCGCCGGGCCGTTCGTTCCCGTCAACTGCGGCGCCATCCCCGCCGAGCTGATGGAGAGTGAATTCTTCGGCCACAAGAAAGGCAGCTTCACCGGCGCGCATGCCGACAAGCCCGGCCTGTTCCAGGCGGCCGACGGTGGCACCTTGTTCCTCGACGAAGTCGCCGAGCTGCCGCTGCCGATGCAGGTCAAGCTGCTGCGCGCGATCCAGGAGAAGTCGATCCGGCCGGTCGGCGCGAATGTCGAGCTCAAGGTCGATGTCCGCATCCTGTCGGCCACGCACAAGGATCTGGCCGCGCTGGTCGAGGATGGCCGCTTCCGCCATGACCTCTACTACCGCATCAACGTCATCGAACTGCGCGTGCCGCCGCTGCGCGAGCGCCCCGAGGATCTATCCGGCCTGGCCGGCATCATCCTCGACCGCCTGGCCGGCGCACAGGGAAGGCCTGTGCCTGCGCTGTCGTCCGATGCGCTCGAGGCGCTCCGGGACTATCCCTTCCCCGGCAATGTGCGTGAACTCGAGAACGTGCTCGAGCGTGCCTTGGCGATGGCTGACGGCACGACCATCCGCGCCGATGAGCTGAGCCTGCCCAAGCATGCTTCGCGACCCACCCCTTCAGCCACGCCGTCCGCCCCGGCAGCGAACAACGGGGGCAGCGCGGTCTCCGACCCGCGCATGACCGACCCGCGCGATACCGCCACCAGCGCCTTGCCCTCGTATATCGAGGAGATCGAGCGTGCGGCCATCCAGCATGCCCTGCAGGAGAACCGCTACAACAAGACCCGCACCGCGGCGGCCCTGGGCATCACCTTCCGGGCGCTGCGGTACAAGCTGAAGAAGCTCGGCATCGACTGAGCACGGCTCGCGCGGAGCCCCGCGCTTATGCACTGACGCCTGGCGTCACCCCGCGGATCGAACTGACGCACCACGTCACCTGTGCCCATGACAAGCGTGACGCCGCGCTCTAAATCCACCCCCAACACTGGCGTCAGGCGTTGGCACGCGATATGCGTATGACCGGATGCACGGGCCGCACGTGTGGCAGACCGAAGGACCCGGCGAGCCGCCCGCAGCACTCCGTGAAGATCCAATCCACTCCTAGGGGATACACCATGAAGAACCAGCAAGGCTTCACCCTCATCGAACTGATGATCGTCGTCGCGATCATCGCCATCCTCGCCGCGATTGCACTGCCGGCGTATCAGGACTACACGATCCGCGCCCGCGTGTCGGAATTGGCGGTGATGGCTGATGGCATGAAGACGACTGTTGCCGAGAACATCGCCAATAACGGCGGCACGATCGCGGCCGGCGCCTGCAAGGGCACGGGTTCTACCGCGGCCACCACCAACATGGCATCGATCGTGTGTACTGATACGACGGGTGTGATTGCGGTCACGGGCGATGCCACGAAGACCAAGGGCACGATCCTTACTTATACGCCGACCGCGGGTGGCGATGGATCCGCTGTCGGTACGACGTGGAAGTGCGTCGGCAGTGGCAGCAACGCCAAGTACTATCCTTCCGAATGCCGTTGATAGCCACAAAATAAAAAAAGCCCCGGCAAGCCGGGGCTTTTTTTTGGCTGTAGTTGGCACGTGTGTTGCTTGGGGAAGGATGCACAGGGGGATCAACCATGCACAGAAACACCGGCTTTACGCTTATCGAACTGATGATCACGGTCGCGATCATCGCCATCCTTGCCGCGCTCGCCGTCCCTGCCTATCAGCAGTACACCATTCGTGCACGTGTCGCGGAAGCGATGACGTTAGCGGAGTCGCCCAAGGCTACCGTCGCCGAGAACATCGCCGCCAACGGTGGCAACATCGGTGCCGGCGCATGCCGCGGCCTGACGACCGAAGCGCCGGGTACCGCGAACCTGGCCCTGATCGACTGCGATGACGCTACCGGTACGCTCGTATTCGTCACCAGCCCCGCGGCACGCAGTATGGTGATCCGCTTCCAACCAGGCGTCACCGCCACGGACGGCGCGGTTGGGACGACCTGGCGCTGCCGCAACACGAACGCGGCGCAGGCCATGTACATGCCGCCGGAGTGCCGCTAGGCCGTATAGCCGGAAGCCCCGGCATAACGGGAATGTGGAAAGGTTCCCTTGCTCCCACGTCGATTGCGGTAAAGTCGGGACGGGGAGTCCTGAACGCCTATGAGTACTGTCGCTTCTGCCAACCTGGTGGGTATCACCGGCATCGCCCGTCGCCTTGTCCTCGATGGCGCGCTTGATGAGGCCACGGCCCGCGAGGCCATGGCCGCCGCGACCGTGGATCGCAAACCGCTGGCCGCCTATCTCACCGAGCGTCGCCTGGTCAGCTCGGCCAGCATGGCGGCCGCCAACTCGATCGAATTCGGCGTGCCGCTGTTCGATGCCTCCGCCTTCGACGCGAACCAGTCGGTGGTGAAGCTGGTCAGCGAGGAACTGCTGCGCAAGCACACGGTGCTGCCACTTTTCAAGCGCGGCAGCCGCCTCTACGTGGGCGTGGTCGACCCGACCAACTCCCATGCACTCGACGAGATCAAGTTCCAGACCAACCTCGCGGTCGAGGCGATCCTCGTCGACCAGGACACGATCAACCGCTGCCTCGACCGCTGGCTCGATACGTCCGACAACCTGGGCGATGCCGGCGACGACGAGGAAGGGCTCGATACCCTCGAGGTCGGCAAGGACGATGAATTCGCCGGGGGCGACAGCGGCATCGATGCGAAGGGCGACGACACGCCCGTAGTGAAGTTCGTGAACAAGGTGCTGATCGACGCGATCCGTCGCGGCGCATCGGATATCCACTTCGAGCCCTACGAGACCGACTACCGCGTCCGCCTGCGCATCGACGGCATTCTCAAGCAGGTCGCCAAGGCGCCCTCGAAGTTGAACACGCGCATCGCGGCCCGCCTGAAGGTGATGGCGCAGCTCGATATCGCCGAGAAGCGCATCCCGCAGGACGGGCGCATCAAGCTCAACCTGTCGAAGACCCGACAGATCGATTTCCGCGCCAGCACGCTGCCAACCCTGTTCGGCGAGAAGGTGGTGCTGCGCATCCTGGACGGCAGCGCGGCCAAGCTGGGCATCGACAAGCTCGGCTACGAGGAGGACCAGAAGGAGTTGTTCCTTTCGGCCATCCAGAAGCCGTACGGCATGGTGCTGGTGACCGGCCCCACCGGCTCGGGCAAGACGGTGTCTCTGTACACCGCGCTGAACATCCTCAACGAGGATGCCCGCAACATCTCCACGGTCGAGGATCCGGTCGAAATTCGCGTGCAGGGCATCAACCAGGTGCAGATGAACGTCAAGCGCGGCATGACGTTCGCCGCCGCGCTGCGCAGCTTCCTGCGTCAGGATCCGGACGTGATCATGGTCGGCGAGATCCGCGACCTGGAAACCGCCGAGATCGCGATCAAGGCCGCGCAGACCGGCCACATGGTGCTGTCCACGCTGCATACGAACGACGCGCCGCAGACCGTCGCACGACTGATGAACATGGGCGTCGCGCCCTTCAACATCACCTCGTCGGTGACGCTGGTCATCGCCCAGCGACTGGCGCGCCGGCTGCACGACTGCAAACGCCCGGTCCATCTTCCCGAACATGCACTGCTCGCCGAAGGTTTCACCGCCGAGGAGATCGCCTCCGGGATGACGCTGTACGAAGCGGTCGGTTGCGCCGACTGCACCGAAGGCTACAAGGGGCGCACCGGCATCTACCAGGTCATGCCGATGAGCGACGAGATCCAGGCCATCATCCTGGAAGGCGGCAATGCGATGCAGATCGCCGAGGCCGCGCGCCGTGCGGGCATTCGCGACCTTCGCCAGTCGGCGCTCATGAAAGTGCGCAACGGGGTCATCAGCCTCGCCGAAATCAATCGCGTCACGAAGGACTAAGCCATGTCCGCCAGCCGGTCAGCCGCAAAACCCGCCCGTACCGACGGCCTGCAGATCTTCACCTGGGTCGGCAAGGACCGTCGCGGCATCGTCATGAAGGGCGAGCAGTCCGCCAAGAACATCAACCTGGTCAAGGCCGAACTGCGGCGCCAGGGCATCACCCCGCAGACGGTAAAAGCCAAGGGCAAGCCACTGTTCGGCGCCGCGGGCAAGGCCATCGCGGCGAAAGATATCGCTGTCTTCAGCCGCCAGCTGGCGACGATGATGAAGTCGGGCGTGCCCATCGTGTCGGCGCTCGAAATCATCGCGAATGGCAACAAGAATCCGCGCATGCGGCAGCTGGTGGATGACATCCGCAACGACATCCAGGGCGGCATGTCGCTGTTCGAAGCGCTGAGCCGCCATCCGGTGCAGTTCGACGAGCTGTTCCGCAATCTGGTACGCGCGGGTGAAGCCGCGGGCGTGCTGGAAACGGTGCTCGAGACGATCGCGACCTACAAGGAAAACCTTGAAGCACTCAAGGGCAAGATCAAGAAGGCGATGTTCTACCCGGCGATGGTGGTCGCGGTCGCCCTGATCGTCAGCGCGATCCTTCTGGTTTTCGTAGTGCCCCAGTTCCAGGACGTGTTCCGCGGCTTCGGCGCGGATCTCCCCGCTTTCACCATGATGGTGGTCCACCTCAGCGAGTTCATGGTGGCCTGGTGGTGGCTGATCGCCATCGTCCTGGCCGGCTCGATCATCGCCTTCATCGCGATGAAGAAACGCTCGATCGCTTTCCAGCATTTTCTCGACCGGCTGATACTCAAGGTGCCGGTGATCGGCCAGATCATGCATCACTCGTCGATCGCCCGGTTCGCGCGCACGCTCGCGGTGACGTTCAAGGCTGGCGTTCCCCTTGTCGAGGCCCTGGACACCGTCGCCGGCGCGACCGGCAATGCGGTCTATTCCGACGCGGTGCTTCGCATCCGCGATGATGTCTCGGTGGGTTATCCCGTCAATGTGGCGATGAAGCAGGTCAACCTGTTCCCGCACATGGTGGTGCAGATGACGGCGATCGGCGAGGAAGCCGGCGCCCTGGACACCATGCTGTTCAAGGTGGCCGAGTTCTACGAGCAGGAGGTCAACAATGCCGTCGACGCGCTGTCGAGCCTGCTCGAACCGTTGATCATGGTGTTCCTCGGCGTCATCGTCGGCGGCATGGTCATCGCGATGTACCTGCCCATCTTCAAGCTCGGCGCGGTGGTCGGCTGAGCGGTGGCCTTCCTCGACCGCGCATCGAACGCAATCACACGCGACACCCGCAACGCCGTCGCGCGCGTCACGCGTCCGCATGCGGGTGTCTGCTGCATCAGGGCTGACCTGATCCTCCCGCGAGCGGATTGAATGGCCTTCCTCGACCAGAACCCCCAGTTCGGCTATCCGCTCGCCGCCGGTTTCGGCCTGCTGGTCGGCAGCTTCCTCAACGTGGTGATCCTGCGGCTGCCGGCGAGGCTGGAGTGGTCGTGGAAACGCGATTCGCGCGAGATGCTGGAGATCCCCGACGTCTACGACCCGCCGCCGCCCGGCATCGTGGTCGAGCGTTCGCACTGTCCCCAGTGCAAGCACGTGCTGAGCTGGTTCGAGAACATCCCGCTGGTGAGCTGGCTCGCGCTGCGCGGCAGGTGCCGGCATTGCCAGGCGCCGATCTCGGCGCAGTACCCGCTGGTCGAACTGCTGACGATGCTGATGTTCGTCGCCTGCGTGGCGCGGTTCGGCTTCGGTTGGCAGGGCTTCGGGGCGATGCTGTTCACCGCCTTCCTGATCGCCCTGTCGGGCATCGACCTGCGCACCCAGCTGCTGCCCGACCAGCTCACCCTTCCACTGATGTGGCTGGGGCTGATCGCCGCGTCGGACAACCTCTACTTCGGCGCCAAACCCGCGCTGCTGGGGGCGGCTGTGGGCTACGCCAGCCTGTGGTCGGTCTGGTGGCTGTTCAAGCAGCTCACGGGCAAGGAAGGCATGGGCCATGGCGACTTCAAGCTGCTCGCCGCAATCGGCGCATGGACGGCGCTGAAGGGCATCCTTCCTACCATCCTGATCTCGTCGCTGGTGGGTGCGATCATCGGCTCTGCCTGGCTGTTCGCAAAAGGTCGCGACAAGGCCACGCCGATTCCGTTCGGCCCCTACCTCGCACTCGCCGGCTGGATCGTTTTCTTCTGGGGCGATGCGCTGGTGGCGGCTTACATGAACTACGCCGGCCTGCGATGAAATGGCAAGGTTCTGCGTCGGGCTGACCGGCGGCATCGCCTCGGGCAAGACCACGGCCTCCCGGGCCTTCGCGGCGCTCGGCATCACCACAGCGGATGCGGACATCGCCGCACGCCAGGCAGTGGCTCCCGGCTCGCCCGGGCTGGCTGCGCTGGTTCAGGCTTTCGGCACGGGCATCCTCGACGTCGCCGGTGAACTCGACCGCCGCCGCATGCGGGAACGCGTTTTTTCCGACCCCGGGGCGAAGCGGCAACTCGAATCGGTCGTGCACCCGATCGTGCGGCGCGACCTCGCCGCCCAGTGCGCCGCGGCGCCCGGCCCCTATGCAGTGGCCGTGATCCCGCTGCTCACGGAAGGTGGCGGGCGCGAGGCCTATGCCTGGCTCGACCGGGTGCTGGTGGTGGACGTCGACGCGGACCGGCAGATCGAGCGGCTGGTGCAGCGCGATGGCATCAGCCTGGAACTCGCCGGCCGCATGCTGGCGGCGCAGGCAACGCAAAGGCAACGGCTCGCCATCGCGGACGATGTGCTGGTCAATGCCGGCGCGCCCGATGCACTGGCCCGGCATGTCGGCGAGTTGGACAGGCGCTATCGGCAGTTGGCCGAACCGCCGCGCGTGTTCGCGCCGTACTGATCAAACAGCCTCGAACGCACGGATACCGGCGACGCCCTGCGCACCCATCGTGCGGGCAGCCGGCAGGTCGTGTGGCGTGAGGCCGCCGATCGCATACAGGGGCAACGAGGTTCGCTCACGCAGCGCCACAAAGCCGTCCCAGCCCAGCGGCGTGCCTTCCTCGTGCGACGGCGTTGGCCGGATGTGTCCGACCACAGCGAAGTCGCAGCCGATGGCTTCCGCACGCGCGAGGTCGATCACCCCGTGGCATGAGGCGGCGACGGCGAAGGGCAGCGGCAACGGCCGATCAGCCAGCAGGGCCAGTTGCGCGGCCGGCAGATGCAGGCCGATTCCCAGATGCCGTGCGAGCGCGACATCGCCATTCACCAGCACCTCCGCACCGGCACCACGCGCGAGATCCGCAGCGCATTCCACGAGATGCGACCAGCGCTGCCCGTGCAGCCCCGGAGCGCGCAATTGCACGCGGCGCAATCCCGACGCGAAGGAACGCTGCAACGAGGCGAGCCATTCCACCTCGTCGACTGGCGTGTCGGTCACGCGGTAAAGCGAAGGCTGCATCAGCGCGGCGACAACGGGCCGGTCGGCGGGTGGCATGTCATACAGCGGCAGCCGGTCGACGGGTACCCAGGCGAGCGCCTGGCCTTCCCGGCCACGCGCACGCCCCTGCCAGCTGTCGATGAATCGGACATCGAGTACAAGATGCTTGTGGGGATACTGCTGCGGAACGCGGATCAGCGCTTCGCCGACACGCGCTTCGATGCCGAGCTCCTCGTGCAGTTCGCGTGCGAGCGCCTCCTCGCCTGTCTCTCCCGGCTCGCGCTTGCCGCCTGGAAACTCCCACAGGCCGGCGAGGTCACGCCCTTCGGTACGACGCGCGAGCAGCACGCGGCCGCGTGCATCGCGTATCACGCCCGCCACGACTTCGACTACCGGGGAGCCGCCCATCATGGCCCGGGCGGCGGTCAAGCCGCGCTCATGGCGGTGCAGCGCATGCCTGACCTGCCGGCAGGATCACAGTGGAAGGCGCGCGTTGCGATGCCGCCCGGCTGTTACGCCAGCTGCCCATGGCAGTGCTTGTACTTCCGGCCGCTGCCGCAGGGGCATGGATCATTGCGGCCGATATTCGCCGGGGTCGCACCCGCGGCCAGCACCTGCGCCGCTTCTTCCTCGGTACCGAGCCCGCCAGCGTCGGCATGCTGGAACTGCATCTGCCGGGATTGCGCCTCCAGCTGCGCGCGCTCGGCCGCTTCCATCTGCGCGATCTCTTCCTCGCTGCGGATGCGCACGCGCGCGAGCATGCTCACGACCTCGCGCTTCACGCTTTCCAGCATCTCCGAGAACAGCTCGAAGGCTTCCTTCTTGTATTCCTGCTTCGGCTGCTTCTGCGCATAGCCGCGCAGGTGGATGCCCTGGCGCAGGTAGTCCATACGCGCGAGGTGTTCCTTCCAGCTCTGGTCGAGCACGTTGAGCATGATGTGCTTTTCCAGCATGCGCATCGTCTCGCTGCCCAGTTGCTCCTCGCGCTGGGCGAAGTGCTCCGCCACCATGCGATCGACATGCTCGGCGATGCCTTCGGCATCCAGGGCGGACGTATCCTGCACGAGGCGCTGCAGATCTGGCTGCACACCGAAATCATCGGCGATCTTCGCCTCCAGCCCCGGCAGGTCCCACTGCTCGTCGATGGAATTCGCGGGTACGAACTTCTCCACGGTCTCGATCACCACGTCACGACGGATCGCCGCGATGTTCTCGGCCACATCGTCGGCTTCGAGCAGTTCGTCGCGCTGGCCGTAGATGACCTTGCGCTGGTCGTTATTGACGTCGTCGAACTCGAGCAGGTTCTTGCGGATGTCGAAGTTGTGCGCCTCGACCTTCCGCTGTGCGTTGGCGATCTGCTTGGTGACCAGCGGCGACTCGATGATGTCGTCTTCCTTCAGGCCCATGCGCGCCATCACCTTCTGCACCCAGTCGGCCGCGAAGATGCGCATCAGGTTGTCTTCGAGCGACAGGTAGAAGCGGGACGAGCCTGGATCGCCCTGACGGCCGGCGCGGCCACGCAGCTGGTTGTCAATGCGGCGCGACTCGTGGCGCTCGGTACCAACGATATGCAGGCCGCCTGCCGCCTTGACCGCGTCGTGGCGTGCCTGCCATTCGGACTTCAGGCGCTGGCGCGTGACCTCGTCGAGCGACTGGCCGGTCTGCGCTTCCATGTCCGCGATTTCCGATTCGAGCGAACCACCCAGCACGATGTCGGTACCGCGGCCAGCCATGTTGGTGGCGATGGTGATCGCGCCCGGACGCCCGGCCTGCGCGATGATGTGCGCCTCGCGCTCGTGCTGCTTCGCGTTGAGTACCTCGTGCGCAATGCCCGCCTGCTTCAGCTGGTGGCTGAGCATTTCCGACACTTCGATCGACGTGGTGCCCACCAGCACCGGCTGCTGGCGCGTATGGCAGTCCTTGATCTCGTTGACGACCGCACGGAACTTGCCGGCCTTGTTGAGGAACACGGCATCCGGCGCATCTTTCCGCACCACGTTGCGGTTCGGCGGGATCACCACCACCTCGAGCCCGTAGATGCTCTGGAACTCGTAGGCCTCCGTATCGGCCGTACCGGTCATGCCGGCGAGCTTGCCGTACATGCGGAACAGGTTCTGGAACGTGATCGAGGCGAGCGTCTGGTTCTCGCGCTGCACCGGCACGCCTTCCTTCGCCTCGACCGCTTGATGCAGGCCATCCGACCAGCGCCGCCCGGCAAGCGTGCGGCCGGTGAATTCATCGACGATGACCACCTCGCCGTCGCGCACGATGTAGTCGACGTCGAGCTGGTAGATGGCGTGCGCGCGCATCGCGGCATTGAGGTGGTGCACCACGCCGAGGTTGTGCGGGTCGTAGAGGTCGTCGTCCTCGCCGAGGATGCCGGCGCCGCGGAGCAGCTGTTCGGCATGCTCCTGGCCAGCCTCGGACATGTGCACCTGCTTGCCCTTTTCGTCGACCCAGTAGTCGCCCTCGCCTTCCTCGGTTTCCTGGCGCACCAGCTGCGGGACGATGCGGTTGACTTTGATGTACAGCTCGGGCGACTCGTCGGCCGGGCCGGAGATGATCAGCGGCGTGCGTGCCTCGTCGATCAGGATGGAGTCCACCTCGTCGACGATCGCGTAGTGCAGGCCACGCTGCGCGCGGTCGGCCTTCGACAGTGCCATGTTGTCGCGCAGGTAGTCGAAGCCGAACTCGTTGTTGGTGCCGTAGGTGATGTCGGCGGCATAGGCGGCCTGCTTGTCGCCCGCCGGCATGCCCGGATACACCACGCCGACCGACAGGCCCAGCCAGGCGTACAGCTTGCCCATCCATGCCGAGTCGCGACGGGCCAGGTAGTCGTTCACGGTGACGACATGGACGCCCTTGCCTTCGAGGGCATTGAGGTACACCGGCAGCGTGCCGACCAGCGTCTTGCCCTCGCCCGTGCGCATCTCGGCGATCTTACCCAGGTGCAGCACCATGCCGCCGATCAGCTGGACGTCGTAATGGCGCATGCCGAGCACGCGCACCGAGGCTTCGCGGCAGACGGCGAAAGCTTCAGGAAGGAGCTTTTCGATCGACTCGCCACCCGCGACGCGCTGCTGGAACTCCGGCGTTTTCGCCTGCAGCTCCGCGTCGCTGAGCTTCTGCATCTGCGGCTCGAGGGCATTGATCTTTTCGACCGAACGCTGCAACTGGCGCAGGAGGCGTTCGTTGCGGCTACCGAAAACGCGGGTGAGCAGGCTGTTGAGCATGGTGGGCCGGAAATGGAGGGTGAGCGGACGAAAGTCGCCGCAATAAAAAAGGGCGCAGGGCG
>SCUY01000047.1 GCA_004322525.1 Lysobacter sp.
GTTGTGGTACATCGGCGGCATCTTCAAGCATGCGCGCGCGATCAACGCGTTCGCCAACTCGACGACAAATTCGTACAAGCGCCTGGTGCCGGGCTACGAGGCGCCGGTGATGCTTGCGTATTCGGCGCGCAACCGTTCAGCGAGCTGCCGCATTCCGTATGTGGCCAACCCGAAGGCGCGGCGCATCGAGATCCGCTTCCCCGACCCGATGAACTCCGGCTACCTGATCTTCGCCGCACTGATGATGGCGGGCCTCGACGGCATCAGGAACCAGATCGACCCGGGTGCGCCGTCGGACAAGGATCTCTACGACCTGCCGCCCGAGGAAGAGAAGAACATCCCGACCGTCTGCCATTCGCTGGACCAGGCGCTCGAAGCGCTCGACGCCGACCGCGAGTTCCTCAAGGCCGGCGGCGTGTTCACCGACGACTTCATCGACGGCTACATCGCGCTGAAGATGAAGGAGGTCACCGCGTTCCGCGGCGCCACGCATCCGCTCGAATACCAGATGTACTACACGATCTGACGGTAGCCAAGGCCGGGCCGCCGGCTGCTGGCGGAGTCAGGGCGGGTCGGGCGTTCGAGTGCCCCGGTCGCGGGTATGCCGGCCATGGCACGGTAGTAGTCGCCTGTGTCCGGCGATGGCAGGCCCGGTCGAAACGACGGGCCTGTCGGCATGCCGGCCGGAAGGAGCGGCCGGCCACATGAAATCGCGGAGTGCAGCGCCGATCAATGGCGTGCAAAAACGTTCCGCCGCCGTGATTCCGAACGCCAGCCAAACGCGTTTCAGGCGTGAGAGCGATGTGAACATCGCCTACACAAACCCGTCACTATCCTCGCCCGTCACTGCCCGTGGGGACGGGCGCATCGAGATCTCCCGTGACTGAAACCACCGTGCGGCGCTCCCGTTCCGCCGCGAAGAAGAGCCCTCGCGCGCCGGTCGTCTACGACGATCCGTTGCAGCATCTGCTCGCTGCCATGTCGGCCGTGCGCGAGGGCGACTTCGGCGTACAGCTGCCACGTCACTGGGAAGGTATCGCCGGCCGTCTCGCCGAGGCCTTCAATGACATCGTCGGCCAGAACCGTCAGCTCGCGGTCGAGCTCGCCCGGGTCGGCCAGGTGGTCGGCCGCGAAGGCCAGACCCGCCAGCGCGTCGCGCCCGCCTCGCGCCAGGGCCAATGGGCGCAGATGGAGCGCTCGGTCAATGAATTGATCGACGATCTGGTGCGTCCGGTCGAGACGATGACCGAGGCCATCGCCGGCGTCGCCAAGGGCGACCTCACGCGGTCGGTGCCGCTCGAAGCAGAAGGCCGTCCGCTGCAGGGCGAGTTCCTGCGCTCGGCGACGATCGTCAACCGCATGATCGAACAGATGGGCGAGTTCTCGTCCGAAGTCACGCGCGTCGCGCTCGAGGTCGGCACCGCCGGCCTGCTCGGTGGCCAGGCGAAGGTCAAGGGCGTGTCGGGCGTGTGGAAGGACCTCACCGACTCGGTCAACCAGATGGCGAGCAACCTCACCGCGCAGGTGCGCAACATCGCCGAGGTGACGATCGCGGTGGCCAACGGCGACCTGTCGCGCAAGATCACCGTGGACGTGCGCGGCGAGATCCTGCAGCTGAAGGAAGCCATCAACACGATGGTGGACCAGCTGCGCGGCTTCGCATCGGAAGTCACGCGCGTGGCGCGCGAGGTCGGTACCGAAGGCAAGCTCGGTGGCCAGGCGATCGTGCCCGGCGTCGCGGGTACGTGGAAGGACCTGACCGACTCGGTCAACGCGATGGCGTCGAACCTGACCTCGCAGGTACGAAACATCGCCGAGGTGACCACCGCGGTGGCGAAGGGCGACCTGTCGCGCAAGATCACGGTGGACGTGCGCGGCGAAATCCGCGAACTCAAAGACACCATCAACACGATGGTCGACCAGCTCAACGGCTTCGCCGCGGAAGTCACGCGCGTGGCCCGCGAAGTAGGTACCGAAGGCAAGCTCGGCGGCCAGGCCGACGTGCCGGGCGTCGCGGGTACGTGGAAGGACCTGACCGATAACGTGAACCTGATGGCGTCGAACCTGACGCTGCAGGTGCGCAACATCGCCGACGTGACCACCGCGGTGGCGAAGGGCGACCTCAGCCGCAAGATCACCGTGGACGTGCGCGGCGAAATCCTGCAGCTGAAGGAGACCATCAACACGATGGTCGACCAGCTCAACGGCTTCGCCGCGGAAGTCACGCGCGTGGCGCGCGAAGTCGGTACCGAAGGGCGCCTGGGCGGCCAAGCCGTCGTGCCGGGCGTGGCGGGTACGTGGGGCGATCTCACCGAATCGGTGAACGCGATGGCGTCGAACCTGACCAGTCAGGTGCGCAACATCGCCGAGGTGACCACCGCCGTGGCGCGAGGCGACCTGTCGCGCAAGATCACCGTGGACGTGCGCGGCGAAATCCGTGAGCTCAAGGACACCATCAACACGATGGTCGACCAGCTCAACGGCTTCGCGGCGGAAGTCACGCGCGTGGCGCGCGAAGTCGGTACCGAAGGGCGGCTGGGCGGCCAGGCGCAGGTGCCGGGCGTTGCGGGTACATGGAAGGATCTGACCGACTCGGTGAACTCGATGGCGTCGAACCTGACGTCGCAGGTGCGAAACATCGCGGAAGTCACCACCGCGGTGGCGAAGGGCGACCTCTCGCGCAAGATCGCCGTGGACGTGAAGGGCGAGATCCTGGAACTCAAGGTGACCATCAACACGATGGTCGACCAGCTCAACGGCTTTGCCGCGGAGGTGACGCGAGTTGCCCGAGAAGTCGGCGCGGAAGGCAAGCTCGGCGGCCAGGCGCAGGTGCCGGGCGTCGCCGGTACGTGGAAGGATCTGACCGACAACGTCAATTCGATGGCGTCCAACCTGACCACGCAGGTGCGAAACATCGCCGAAGTGGCGACCGCGGTGGCCAAGGGCGATCTGTCGCGCAAGATCGCGGTGGATGCGCAGGGCGAGATCCTGCAGCTGAAGAACACGCTCAACGTGATGGTGGACCAGCTCAATGGCTTCGCCGCCGAAGTGACGCGCGTAGCGCGCGAAGTGGGTACCGAAGGCAAGCTCGGTGGCCAGGCCTCGGTGCCGGGTGTGGCCGGTACGTGGAAGGACCTCACCGACAACGTCAACTGGATGGCGGCCAACCTCACCACGCAGGTGCGCGGCATCGCCAAGGTGGTGACCGCGGTGGCGAACGGCGACCTGGGGCAGAAGCTGACGGTGGAAGCGAAGGGCGAGATCGCCGAACTCGCCGACACCATCAACTCGATGACCGACACGCTCGCCACGTTCTCCGACCAGGTGTCCACGGTGGCGCGCGAGGTGGGCGTGGAAGGCCGCCTCGGCGGCCAGGCGAATGTGCCGGGTACCGCGGGCGTATGGAAGGACCTCACCGCGAACGTCAACCAGCTCGCGGCCAACCTCACCACGCAGGTCCGTGCGATCGCCGAGGTGGCCACCGCGGTGACGCAGAACGATCTCACCCGTTCGGTGACAGTGGATGCGCTCGGCGAAGTCGCGGATCTTCGCGACAACATCAACGTGATGATTTCCACCCTGCGCGCGACCACCGAATCGAATCGCGAGCAGGACTGGCTCAAGACCAACCTCGCCGCGTTCGGCGCGATGATGCAGGGCCAGCGCGATATCGTGACGCTCGGCCAGCAGCTGTTGACCGAGCTTGCTCCGCTGGTGAACGCGCAGCAGGGCCTGATATACGTGGTCGAGGCCGACGAGGAGGGCGGGAATGCGCGCCGCCTGCGCCAGCTCGCCGGTTATGCCGATGCGCCGGTCGCGCCACTCAACCACATGCTGGAGATCGGTGACGGGCTCATCGGCCAGTGCGCGGCCGAGGGACGGATGATCCTGATGCGCGACATCCCCGCCGATGCCGTGCAGATCCGCTCGGGCCTGCTCAGCGTGTCGCCGCGCAACGTGATCGTGCTGCCGGTGCTGTTCGAGGACCAGGTCAAGGCGGTCATCGAGCTCGCCTCCGTGCATGACTTCAACGAGGTGCACCGCACGTTCCTCGAACAGCTCTCGCGCTCGATCGGCATCGTGCTCAACACGATCGAAGCGGGCATGCGCACCGAGCGCCTGCTGCAGCAGTCGCAGACGCTCGCCGGCGAATTGCAGACGCAGCAGCGCGAACTGCAGCAGACCAACGAGGAGATCGCGCTCAAGGCCGCGCTGCTCGCCGAGCAGAAGGCGGAGGTGGAGACCAAGAACCAGCAGATCGAGCAGGCGCGTCGTGCGCTCGAAGGGCAGGCGGCGGAGCTCGCGCTCACCTCTCGCTACAAGTCCGAGTTCCTCGCGAACATGTCGCACGAGCTGCGCACGCCGCTCAACTCGATCCTGATCCTTGGCCAGCAGCTGGCCGAGAACCCGGATACCAACCTCAGCCCGCGCCAGGTGGAGTTCGCCAAGACCATCCACGCCGCCGGCACCGACCTGCTGCACCTGATCTCGGACATCCTGGACCTGTCGAAGATCGAATCCGGCACGGTCACCATCGAGACCGAGGACATCACCTTCAGCCATCTGCGCGAGAACCTCGAGCGCGGTTTCCGCCACGAGGCGGAGCGCCGCCGGCTGGATTTCTCGGTCGACTTCGCGCCGGAGCTGGGCAGGTCGC
Source organism: Lysobacter sp. (assembly GCA_004322525.1). GTDB lineage: Bacteria > Pseudomonadota > Gammaproteobacteria > Xanthomonadales > Xanthomonadaceae > Cognatilysobacter. Next base: position 4,658 of record SCUY01000047.1, read on the forward strand.
TCACCACCGACCCCAAGCGCCTGCAGCAGATCCTCAAGAACCTGCTCTCGAACGCGATGAAGTTCACCGCCGAAGGCAGCGTGCGCATGGCCGCGCGTGTCGTGCACAGCGGATGGACCGAAGGCCATCGCGTGCTCGATTCCACGCCGACGGTCATCGCCTTCGATGTCACCGACACCGGCATCGGCATTTCGGCCGACAAGCAGCGCATCGTTTTCGAAGCGTTCCAGCAGGCCGACGCCGGCACGTCGCGTAAGTACGGCGGCACCGGCCTTGGCCTCGCCATCTCGCGCGAGATCGCCGGCCTGCTCGGCGGCGAACTGCGTCTGTCGAGCCAGCCGGGCAAGGGCAGTACGTTCACGCTGTACCTGCCGCTGCGGTATCAGCCACCGGAGGTCGCCGAGCCCGCCCTGCGCCCGTCGCCGTTGCGCCTGCCGCAACCGGCCGAGGCGGACCAGGTGATGGCGACGCCCGTGGTGGATCGCGTGCAGGACGATCGCGAGCATCTCGACCCGGACCGGCCCACGCTGCTGGTGGTCGAGGACGATGCGCGCTACGCGGCGGTGATGCGCGATCTCGCCCGATCCCGCGGCTTCAACGTGCTGGTCGCCAATCGCGGTGCGGAAGCTCTGCGGCTGGTGCGGGAGTACAAACCCAATGCGGTGTCGCTCGATATCTTCCTGCCCGACATGCTGGGTTGGACGGTGCTCGCACGGCTCAAGCAGGACGCCGCCACGCGCCATATCCCGGTGCAGATCGTCACCGTCGAGGAAGACCGCCATCACAGCCTCGAGCGCGGCGCGTTCAACTATGTCGCCAAGCCTTCGAGCAGCGAGGCGATCGGCACCGCGCTCGACCGCATGCGTGAATACGCACGACCGCGCGTCAAGAAGCTGCTGGTGGTGGAGGACGATGCGGCCGAGCGCATGAGCATCGAGGAGCTGATCCGCCACGACGACCTGCAGATCGACAGCGTCGGCTCCGGCGCCGAAGCACTTGAGCGCCTGCAGGAGGGTGGCTACGAATGTGTGGTGCTGGACCTGCGGCTGCCCGACATGAGCGGCTTCGAACTGCTCGACCAGCTGCAGGAAGACGAGTCCTTGCGCGATATCCCGGTGGTGGTGTTCACCGGCAAGGAACTGAGCGCCGACGAGGATGCACGCCTCAAACGCGCCGCCAAGAGCGTGGTGATCAAGGGCGTGGAATCGCCCGAACGCCTGCTCGACGAGACCGCGCTGCTGCTCCACCGCGTTATCGCCGACCTGCCGGAACACAAGCAGAAGATGGTGCGCCGCCTGACCGAGTCGGATGAAGCCCTGCGGAACAAGCGGGTGCTGGTGGTCGATGACGACATGCGCAACATCTTCGCGCTGTCGATTGTGCTCGAGCGCCATGGCATGGATGTGCTGACCGCGAACAATGGGCGCGAAGCGGTCGACAAGGTGTCCGCCGACCGCGACATCGACATCATCCTGATGGACATCATGATGCCCGGCATGGATGGATACGACACGATGCGTGCGATCCGCAACGACCCCGAAGCGCGCACCATCCCCATCGTCGCGCTCACCGCGAAGGCGATGAAGGGTGACCGCGAGAAGTGCCTGGAGGCCGGCGCAAGCGATTACCTGGCCAAGCCGGTCGTGACCGACCAGCTGCTCGGAGTTCTGCGCCAGTGGCTGCATCGTTGAACCCGCCCGAAGCCACTGCCATGAACGCGCCGGTGCAGGCGGCGCAGGCACCGGTAACGATCCTGCTGGTGGACGACCAGCCGGGCCGGCTGCTGTCGTATCGCGCCATCCTCGAGCCGCTCGGCGAAAACCTCGTCGACGCGCGCTCCGGCGAGGAAGCGCTGAAGTACCTCATGCAGAACGAGGCGGCGCTGATCCTTCTCGACGTGAACATGCCCGGCATGGACGGCTTCGAGACGGCGAGCCTGATCCACCAGCATCCGCGCTACGAAAAGACGCCGATCATTTTCGTGACGGCGGTGAACGTTTCCGATCTCGACCGCCTGCGCGGCTACAAACTCGGCGCGGTCGACTACGTGATGGTGCCGGTGATCCCGGAGATCATGCGCAGCAAGGTCTCGGTGCTGGTCGAGCTGTATCGCAAGCGCCGCGAACTGCAGCTGGCCAATGCCAGCCTGGCGCGTGCCAACGAGGACCTGCGCGTCGAGAAGGCGCGCGAGCTGGAAGCGCTCAACGATTCGCTGCGCACCGCGAACGTCGCCCTCGCGCAGCGCAACATCGAACTGCAGGCGCAGGTGGCCGAACGCGAACGCGTGCAGGCGCGGCTGGTCGAACATGACCGCCGCAAGGACCAGTTCCTCGCCACGCTCGCGCACGAACTTCGCAATCCGCTCGCCTCGCTGTCCAATGCGACCAACGTGCTGAAGCTCGGCGGCGCCAGTGGCCCCGTCCTGCTCGATGCCATGGACCGCCAGCTGGCGCTGCTGGTGCGGCTGATCGACGACCTGCTCGACGTCGCCCGCATCAGCCAGGGCAAGCTCACCCTGCGCCCTGCCGCCACTACACTGGATGTGGTGCTGCGCGCCGCGATCGACAGCGTGGAGCCGCTGCGCCGCGAGGCCGGGCATGCGGCGCTTGAGGTGCACATGCCAGCCGGTGACGTGCTGCTGGAGGCAGACCCCGAGCGCCTCTCGCAGGTGTTCGCCAACCTCATCAGCAATGCAATCAAGTATTCGGATCCGGCATGCCCCATCCGTATCGATGCCGAACGGGCTGGCGACGACGTGGCGGTGCATATCCGCGATGGGGGCATCGGGCTGGCGCCTGAGCAGGTCGATGCGATCTTCGAGCCGTTCGCGCAGGTCGATACATCGATCGAACGCGCGCGCGGCGGCCTGGGAATCGGCCTGACGCTGGTACGACGCCTGGTCGAGATGCATGGCGGCCGGGTGCGCGCGCACAGTGATGGCCTGGGCCATGGCACCACGTTCACCGTGTGGCTGCCGTTGGGCGCGCAGACGCTGCAGGCTGACGCCGCGCCGGTCGCCATCCCCGCCGCATTGCCGCGCCGTGTACTGGTGATCGACGACAACTGCGATTCGGCCGATACGCTCGCGCTGATGCTGGAGATGCTCGGCCATGAGGCGCAGCGCATCTACGACCCGCATGCGGCTGCGCAGGCCGTCGACAGCTTCGGGCCGGAGGTGGTGTTCCTGGACATCGGCATGCCCGGCGTGAGCGGCTACGACGTCGCGCGTCAGCTGCGCGCCGGGCCGCACGGCCCGCACCTGACGCTGGTGGCGGTCACCGGCTGGGGCCAGCCGGACGACCGCCGCCGTACCGCCGAAGCCGGCTTCGACCATCACCTGGTGAAACCGCCGGAGATCGAGACGATCTGCCGGATCCTCGGCGCGCTGCCGGAGCGTCGCCCGGCATGAGCACGGGCCGTCCGATGTTCGAGCGCCTCGTGCATGACCTCAAGGGCCCGTTGTCGCCGCTGCAGACCGCGGCCTACCTGCTGCGCCGGCCCGAACTGCCCGAGGAAAAGCGCATCGAACTGGCCGAGACCATCGAGCGTCAGGCACGCCGCATGGCCGGCATGATCGAAGAACTCGGTGACTGGGTGCGCGGCCGCGAGGGGCGGCTGATCCATCGCGCCCGCCCGTTCGAGCTCGGTCTCGCGATCGATATGGCGATCGGCGCGGTGCCGGGCTGTACAGCCGATCCGGTGCTCGGGCCCGGCATGGAGACGGCGCAGGTGGACGGCGACGACGCCCGCTTCGTACAGGCGCTCGCCACGTTGCTGGGCTATGCGCAGTGGCGTGGTGGCGTGACGCTGCTGACGGCGCATGCGGTAGACGGCATGGCGGTTCTGCAGATCACGGATGCCGGTCCGCCCGTCGATATGCCCGAACGCCTGTTCCTTGATCCGCTACCCGAGCCGTATGACCTCGGTCTCGGGCTGGGGCTGATCGTCGCCGAGGCGATCGTGCGCGCACACGGTGGCAGCCTGGTCGCAAGGCGCGGCCATCCGGGCCTGGTCCTGGAGCTCGTCGTGCCGGTCGCCCCTCCGGCTTGAAAAACCCCGGCATGCGCGGCTGGGCCGCGCGCTGAACGCAGGCCTCGCCCGTCGCTGCCGCTTCCGTTGCTGTCACGGCTGGCTGCGCCATCCTTGGCTACCGCCCGGGAGACGTTCGCCACCTGTCATCGACCCTGCTGCTGGTACTGGCCGCCGCGGCTGCCGTCGCGGCTCCGCCGGCGGTACCGGTGCAGCGCGAGATCGCCGGCCTGTTTGCCGCGCTCGACCGCTCGGGCTGCCAATTCAGGCGCAACGGCCGCTGGTATGGCGCGACACGCGCCCATGCGCACCTGCAACGCAAGTACGACTACCTCGTGGCGCATGCGCGCGTGCCGGATGCCGAGACGTTCATCACCCTCGCCGCTACCCGTAGCAGCCTCTCGGGGCGAGCCTATGCGGTGCGCTGTGCGGGCGCGGCCGAAGTGCCCAGCGCGACCTGGTTCCGCCGTGAACTGGCGCGGCTGCGCGCCCGGCCCTGACTGCCGTAGCGCCGCACAGGACATGTCCGACATCCCCCGTCGCAGGTCGCGCAGGCGCCGCGTCGTCGGCACCGGAGACACAGCCCCGATGCTGACGGACGCTTTACAGGCGCATCGTCCGTCGACCGGAAAGCGTCCCTGACCCGCACTAGCACCCGGCCCTGCGCGCGACTGCATCACCGATGGTTTCCGTCGGTAAACGCTTACCGTGTGGCGGCGTAGCCAGCCGGATTACCCGGTTATCCGCATCGACGGAGTCGGCGACAGCACGTCGTAGCTCTCTTTTTGCGGCTTACCCGGCAGCGCGGGCAGGGTGAGCGCGGGTTCGGCGTAGCGCGCGTCCGGCAGGCGATCGAGCAGGTGCCGGATGAGGGTCAGGCGGCCCAGCTTCTGGTCGTTGAAGTCGACCAGCGTCCATGGCGCCTGCGCGGTATGGGTAGCGCGCAACATCGCCTCGCGTGCATCCGTGTAGCGCTGGTACTGCGAGCGCGACTGCACGTCCACGGGCGACAGTTTCCAGCCTTTCAGTGGGTCCTGCAGGCGCTCCTCGAAGCGCTGCTCCTGCTTTTCCTGGTCCACGCACAGCCAGTACTTGAGAAGCCGGATGCCGTCGTCCACCAGCAGACGCTCGAACAGCGGCGCCTGGCGCAGGAAGGCCTCGTACTGGGCATCCGTGCAGTAACCCATGACCCGCTCAACGCCGGCGCGGTTGTACCAGCTGCGGTCCATCAGCACGATCTCGCCGGCAGCGGGCAGGTGGGCCACATGGCGCTGGAAATACCATTCCCCGGCTTCGCGATCGGTGGGCCTGGGCAGGGCCACGATTCGACACTGGCGGGGGTTGAGGTGCTCGGCGATGGCCTGGATCGCGCCGCCCTTTCCCGCGCTGTCGCGGCCCTCGAACAGTATCAACACGCGCTCGCCGGTATGGCGCACCCACTGCGCCAGGGCCACCAGTTCCAGTTGCATCGGTGCGAGCAGTGCGCGATACGCTTTCTTCTTCAATCCACTCATGTCGGGCCTCAGGTGGTGGGACATCGGGCAGGTGGACGTGGTGCACGAACAGCCTTGGAGGATGCGGCTGTTCCTGTGCAGGCGTGGTGGTTTGCGGCCCTATGGAGAGGCGTCGCCTGATTACGAGGCGATGGCATCCCTCCGCCAGGAATCCACGGTGGGCAACCCGCGTGAAGGGCCATGCAATGCAACCGCGGCGGGCGCCTGCATGAGGTCAGGCACGCCTGATCCGGAAAGGGCCGACGCCCATGGCGGCCACGGAACATCTCGCAGGCGACAGGCGCCTAGAATCCGGAACCGGCGCGCATCGCGCCACCTGCGGCAGGGAGCGGACATGGGCGTTCTGGATTTCATCAAGGGCCAGGCCATCGAGATCATCGAATGGACCGACGACTCGCGCGACACGCTGTCGTGGCGCTTCCCCGATGAGGACAAGGAGATCAAGAACGGCGCGCAGCTGATCGTGCGCGAAAGCCAGCTGGTGCAGTTCGTCGCTGCCGGCCAGTACGCCGACCTGTTCGCGCCCGGCAAGCACACGCTGAAGACCGAGAACATCCCGATCCTCTCGCGCATTCTCGGCTGGAAGTACGGCTTCGAATCGCCGTTCAAGTGCGACGTCTACTACCTCAACACGCGCCTGTTCACCGGCAACAAGTGGGGCACCGCCAACCCGGTGATGATGCGCGACCCCGACTTCGGCCTGGTGCGCCTGCGCGCGTTCGGCACCTACGACTTCCGCATCGTCGATGCGCCGAAGTTCCTGCGCGAGGTCGCCGGCACCGACCAGAACTTCCGCCTCGACGAATTCGCCGACACGATGCGTTCGCGCCTGGTCAGCGTGTTCACCGAGGCGCTGGCGCAGGCCAAGGTGCCAGCGCTCGATGTCGCCACGCGCTACAGCGAGCTCGGCGAAGCGCTGCTGCCGCTGGTCAACCCGATCATGCAGGGCAAGTACGGCATCGAGGTCACCACCTTCGTGCTTGAGAACGTGTCGGTACCGCCGGAAGTCGAAGCGGCGATCGACAAGCGCTCGGGCATGGCCGCGGTCGGCAATCTCAACGACTACGTCAAGTTCCAGATGGCCACCGGCATGGGCGCGGGCGGTGATGGCGCGGCCGCGGCCGCGGCACCGGCGCAGATGGCCGTGGGGTTCGCGATGGCGCAGGAGATGGTGCGTGGCATGCAGTCGCCTGCTGCGACGGTTACCGCAGCCGCCCCTGCCGCGGCATCCGACGTACTCACGCCGGAGCAGGCGGCCCAGCTGCTGGCGGTGTCGGTGGAGGACGTGATCGCAGCCATCGAGGCCGGCGAACTCAAGGGCCGGAAGATCGGCAATGCCTGGCGCATCGCGCGCGCGTCGCTCGACGAGTACCTGCGCGGCGCCTGACGACATGGCCGAGATCGCGGTGCCCACGCCCGACGAGGCGCTCGACAAGCGCGCCTGCCCCGAATGCGGCGGTGACCTGCAATGGAACGCAGCGAAGAAGGCGCTGGTCTGCCCGTACTGCGGCACCGTCGCCCCGTGGGCGCCGGGTGACGCTACGCCTGTCGCGATCGCCGAGCTCGACCTCGCGCAGGCGCTGGCCAAGGAAGACGAGAGCGGCCGCGGCTACGGCACCGAGCGTCGCGAAGTGCAATGCCGCAGCTGCAAGGCGATCTCCGCGTTCGAGCCCGATCGCGTCGCCGCCCGCTGTGCGTTCTGCGGCTCGCCGGCGCTGGTTCCCTATGAGGCGCTGAAAGAAGCGATCACGCCGCAGAGCCTGCTGCCGTTCTGCGTGCCCGACACGCAGGTGCGCGAGTCGATCCGTCGCTGGTATGGCACGCGCTGGTTCGCACCGAACCGCCTGAAGAAGGCCGCGCTCACCGACACCCTGCGCGGTCTCTATCTGCCGTACTGGACCTTCGACGCGCAGGTGCATGCGACGTGGACCGCCGAGGCCGGGCACTACTACACCACCAGCGAGAGCTACATCCAGAACGGCCAGACCCGCACCCGGCAGGTGCGACACGTGCGCTGGGAACCGGCGTCGGGCGAACTGCAGCACTTCTTCGACGACGACCTCGTGCCGGGTAGCGAAGGTGCGCATGCGGGTCTGCTGGAGAAGATCGAGCCGTTCCCCACCACCACCGACCTGAAACCGTATGCGCCCGAGTTCGTGCGTGGCTGGACGGTGGAGCGCTACCAGGTCGACCTGCGTCTGGCGGCCGAACACAACATGACGCAGATGCAACGCGCGGTGCATGACCTCTGCGCGCAGCAGGTACCGGGCGATACCCATCGCAACCTGCAGGTGCAGTCCACGTATCGCGGCCGCACCTTCAAGCACGTACTGATGCCCGTGTGGCTGGTCAGTTACACCTACGGGCGCCGCAGTTTCCAGCTGCTCGCCAATGGCTACACGGGCACGATCGCGGGCGAACGCCCCTACAGCGCGTTCAAGATCGCGCTCGCCGTGATCGCCGCCTTGATCCTCGCGGGCGGCTACTTCTGGCTGGACGGGCAGCGGTAACAGGACGCATGCAGGCGATTGAGGGACAGATTCCGGGTCGCGCCATGTGTGCTTTCGGGTGGAAGCTGACATGGATCAGCTCGCGGATGTCGAAGCGCCCGTAGATTCGCACCAAGCAAGGCGTTTGGCTTGCGATGTGCATCGAACACCTGGATGGACGTGCAGCCACTGGAAGTTCGTGCCATCTGCGAGCACTCGTGCGCTCGACGGCGCGGACTCGAGCGCCAGCGAGGCCAACTGGCCGGCCGCAAGCCGTCGAACGACAGTCCGGCGGCTCGGCATGTGCCGACGCCTACTAACGACGCGCCGCGTAGATCGACGACAGCAGGTCAGGCTTGCCCGGAATCCGCTCCAGGTGCGGGTAGCGCATGCCACCGCGGTAGTCGACGGCGAGGGTCTGGTAACGGTCGAACGACTTGACCATCAGGCGGATGGGCGCAGGGTCGTCCTTCGCCGCCTTGATCGCGTCCGCCAGCACGTCCTTGCTGTACTCGTGGTCGTTCACCGCGACCAGCGTCATGCCGGTGCCGAGGCCCGCATTGAATGCCGGGCTATCCCACCGCACCTCCGACACTTTTGCGTCGGGTGCGATGGATAGGCCGAGCGAGTAGATGAAGTCGGCACTCGCATTCTTCTGCTTGGCATGCACCTTGGCGAAGTCGTTCGGCTCATCCTTGAAGACCAGGCGCCAACCGGCGGCTTCTATGCCGCCAGTCAACGGCGCGCGACCATCGAGCCGGTCGCGCAGGAAGGTTGCCCAGTCGTCGTCGACAACGCTATCGAGCGTACGAACGACCTCATCGAAGTCGTAGGTCCGTTGCGTCTTCCAGATGCCGTCGTCGACACCAAAGAACGCACGCGCGAAATCGTCGAGCGACTTCCTGCCGCCGCTCTTCGCCCGGATGCGTGCATCGGCCTCGAGCCAGATCATCTGCCCGGCGGAGTAGTAGTCCTCAGCCAGCTGGTAGCTGCGATACGACTTCGCACGCCGCGACGCGATGATGGGGTCGTGCGTGGTGTCCTGCACGGCGCGCCATGCGAGCCCGGGCCGGTTTTCGGTATACGACGCGGCGACCAGTGCGAGCGAATCCAGCGAAGCCTGCTTGGAACGCAGTCCGGCGCGCCCGGTAAGCACGTTGCCCCAGTACTGCGTCTGCCCTTCGTAAACCCACAGCAGCGTGTCCTGCATCGGCACGTTGAAGTTCGGAGTCCACAGGTCCTTCGGACGCCGGAACTTGCCGTTCCAGGAATGCACGTACTCGTGCGCGAGCAGGTCGCTGAAACCGGCCTTGGCATCGTGCTCGGTGAAGTAGGCGGGTTCCAGGCCGTTCTCGCTCGAACGCTGGTGCTCGAGGCCGTTGCCGGCCAGCTGGCTGGAGAGCGAGAACAGGAAGTCGTAGTGGTCGTAATGCTGCGCGCCGAACAGCTTCACCGCCTGCTGCACCATGCGTCGATGCGCGGCGACCTGTTCGGGCTTGGCTTCCAGGTACTTGGCCGCGTCGGCGAACACATTGAGCCGCACCGGCACCTTCGCGCCCGGCGCGAGGTCGATGACCTTGCGATGACGGCCGGCGTAGACAGGCGAATCGACGAGCACGTCGAGCGGCACATTTCGGTAGACCGTGCTGTCGCCGGAGGTGCTGGCGACCTCGAGCGCGGTGGCAGCCGCGAAACCGGTCGGATAGCGGACAGTGGCTGCGGCGTCGATACGACTGGCGTAGTAGCCCGCCGGATACAGCACCAGCGCATTCCACTGCAGGTTGAGCAGGTCCGGCGTCATCACCACGCGGCCCTGCGCGGGATCGGTGGGCGTCAGGTACTGGTATTCGGCGGTCACCGAGGTGGCGCCGGCGGGTACGTCGACGTGGAACGCGAACACGTCGAGCGGGTCGCGCCGCCAGGCCAGGCGGCTGCCATTCGCGGTAAACGCGATGCCCGCCAGTTTGTCGAGCGGGCCCGACGGCGCGTGGTTGCCAGGCAGCCACTGCGGATACAGCAGTGTCAGCCGCCCCGGGCGCGCGGGAATCTCTTCGCGGACGCGGATGATCCGTCGCGCGAGGTCCGTTGCGTCCACGTGGATGGCCAAGGTGCCGGCGAACGGGGTGTCGGTTGCGACCGGGACCTGTCCGCCCGCAGGCAGCGCGTCCTGCGCCATCGCGGGGTGAGTGGCGAGGGCTACTGCGCAGAGCAGTGGAAGCAGGCGACGTGCAGGTCGGAACATGCGGCAGTCCTTCGAGGGCGATCGGCGAATCCTACGGAAGGCAGCCCGGGCCCGGTGTCACCGCCCGGGCGTGGTTCGTCGGCACTGTGACGGGGGGCAATGAATTGGCCGCGCCTTGAAGATGTGGACGCAGGATCGCCTCAGGCTGCTTGTCGCCTCGCGCTTGAGCTAAAACGCTGCGCGACTTTGAGCGACGTCGCTCAAATGGCGGCCTTCGTGAGCAGCGACTCGTCAACGCGCATCCAAGACGTCGCAAAACGCATGTTGGATCAGACCGAAAGCGATGCAGTCGCGTGCGCCGGAGTGCCGGCAGCGTTAACGCAGAAGGCTTTTCATTATCAGAAGATCGCCTTCGACGGCGGTGACCCTCGCATGCAGCGCTGGCTGGCTCAATCGTCGGCCCTACATCTCAGCATTTGTTGACGACCTCGACGCCTGGAACGGGCATCGAGGTCGAGCACGCCTTGGAAATGGTCGAGCAAACCGAAGCCTAGCCTGCGTACAGCGACCCCCCGGACCGGACTCTCGGGGGCCATATCCACGCCATATCCTTGCGGGCCGGCGTGTGGGCGGCTTCGAAGTGGGCAACCGCATGGTCCGGACATTCGGCAGAAACTATGGGTCCTGCCCACACGCGCATCCTCTGCCGCCACGCTTACCCCTTCGGCGCGCACTAACATGGTGCGATGCCGAGCCCGCCGCCCGATACCGATGCCCTGACCACGCCTCTGGTGTGGACCGATGCCGCCGGGGTCATTCTCGGTGTCAACCAGGCCTTCGCCCGCTGGCTGGGCGTCGGCCAGCGCCGGTTGTCCGGCCAGCGCCTGGCCGCGCTGGGCGGCGGTGACCTCGACGAACCGCTTGCCCGCACCGCCGAGCCCACCGATGCGCCGCTGCGGCTGCGCCGGATCAGCCTGCGCTTCGCCGACGGCGCCGAGCGTTTCGCCGATGCCTGGCTCTCGCGGCGCGAGGAGGGCTGGCTGCTCGAGGCCCATCCGGTTGATGAGTTCCCCGACGACGACCCTTCGCGCCTGCCGTCGGCGCTCAGCGCCGCCCTGCGCGGGCTCGCGCACGAGCTGCGCAATCCGCTCGCCGGCCTGAAGGGTGCCGCGCAGCTGCTCACCCGCCGTCTTGACGCCCGCGATGCCGAGTCACACGCGCTGACCGCGCTCATCGACAGCGAAACCGCGCGCCTCACTGGCCTGCTCGATCGTCTGCTCAGCCCGCTCCCGTTGCAGCCGCATGCACCGATCAACATCCATGCCGTGCTCGAGCGCGTGTTGCGCCTGGCCGAAGCCGACGCCGGCTGGGCGGTGAAGCTGGTGCGCGATTACGACCCCAGCCTGCCGGAGATCGATGGCGATGCCGACCGGCTCACCCAGGCGGTGTGGAACCTCGTGCGCAATGCCATCGAGGCCGGTGCCGCGCAGGTGGTGCTGCGTACGCGGGCCGAGCGCGGCGTGCGTATCTTCGACGCGATCCACCCGGTCGCGCTGCGGCTGGAGATCGCCGACGACGGCCGCGGCGTGCCCGATGACCTCAGCGAGCGTCTGTTCCTGCCGCTGGTATCGGGCCGCGCGGATGGCACCGGGCTCGGCCTCGCGCTCGCACAGCAGGTCGCGCGCGAGCACCGCGGCTCGCTCGGCTACCGCTCGCGTCCGGGCCATACCGTGTTCACCCTGATGCTGCCGATGACGGACGCTACCGATGACTGACGCGACCATCTGGATCGTCGATGACGAGGCGAGCGTGCGCTTCGTGCTCGCCACCGCGCTGCGCGAGGCGGGCTGGCGTGTCGAAGCCTTCGGCAACGGCGCCGAGGCGCTGGCCGCTTTCGATGCCGCGGACACCGCACCCGATCTTCTCTTCACCGACGTTCGCATGCCCGGCGACGACGGCCTGGTGCTGCTGGGCCGGCTGAAGCAGCGCCGCCCGCAGTTGCCCGTCGTGGTCATGAGCGCCTATACCGACGTCGCCAGCACCGCAGGCGCCTTTCGCGCCGGCGCGCACGAATTCCTGTCCAAGCCGTTCGATCTCGACGATGCCGTCGCGCTGGCCGCGCGTGCGCTCGGGCCATCGACGCCCGCACCGCCAAGCGCTCCCGTCGATGCGCTCTCCGACGCCCCGCTGCTCGGCAGCACACCGGCGATGCGTGAACTGTTCCGCGCGATCGGCCGCCTCGCGCAGGCGCCGCTGTCGGTGCTGGTCACCGGCGAGACCGGCACCGGCAAGGAACTCGTCGCGCGCGCGCTGCATCGTGAATCGCCGCGCGCGCATCGCCCGTTCGTGGCGCTCAACACCGCTGCGATTCCGTCCGAACTGCTCGAATCCGAACTGTTCGGCCATGAAGCCGGTGCGTTCACCGGCGCGACGCGGCGCCATGTCGGGCGATTCGAACAGGCCGACGGCGGCACGCTGTTCCTCGACGAGATCGGCGACATGCCACCGGCACTGCAGACGCGGCTGCTGCGCGTGCTCGCACAGGGCGAGTTCTTCCGTGTCGGCGGGCGCGAGCTGATCCGCGTCGACGTGCGCGTGCTCGCAGCGACCCACCAGGATCTCGATGCGCGTGTCGCCGACGGACGTTTCCGCGCCGACCTGCTCCACCGTCTCGATGTCGTGCGGCTGCGGCTGCCGCCCCTGCGCGAGCGCATCGACGACGTACCGGTACTGGCCGAACGCTTCCTCGCGCAGGCCGCACAACGCTTCGATGCCGCGCCCAAGCGCCTCGATGGCGATGCCGTCGAACGGCTCCGGCTGCACGACTGGCCCGGCAACGTGCGCGAGCTGGAGAACCTGTGCTGGCGGCTCGCCGCATTGGCACCGGGCGAGCGCATTGGCCGTGCCGACATCGACGCCTCGCTCGGCGCTGGCGTGCGTGGTGCGGCGCCCGCCACGGGCGATGCCGCACCGTCGTGGGATGCCGCCCTCGCACAGTGGGCGCGGGATGCCCTGGCCAGCGGCGAAGCGGACGTACACGAACGGGCGCGCCATCGGCTTGACCAGGTATTGCTGGAGACCGCGCTCGAGCGCACCGGTGGGCGGCGCGCACAAGCCGCGGCGCTGCTCGGGGTGGGTCGCAATACGCTCACTCGCAAGCTCGGCCCCGGGCGGCCGGGGCGCTGACCTGCGGCTTCACCGGCGCCGAACCCGGGCACCGACATCCTCGCCATCAAAAGGAGATCGCCATGAAGTCCAGCTTCCTTGTGTCCTTCGTCCTGCTCGCCGGCTGCGTAGCGGCGCCGGTGTCGGCGCCGCCGCCGCGGACCATCGCGGCACGGCATCCGGCGGCCGCTTCGGCGCTGGTGGTGTTGGCACCGGCCTCGGCCAGCCTCGTGAGCGGGCGCCTCACGTTCGTACCGATGTCCGGCGGTGTACACCTGACCGGCGAGATCGGCGGCCTCGCGGCCGGTAGCACGCATGGCCTGCATGTGCACGAGAAGGGGGATTGCAGCGCTGCCGACGCCAGCAGTGCCGGCCCGCACTTCGACACCGCCGCGCGCGCGCATGGCCGCCCGGGCGGCGCCTTGCACCATGCCGGGGACCTGCCCAACATCGTCGCCGGCAGTGACGGCGTCGCCCGCGTCGATGCGCATATCGACGGCCTCGCGCTCGGCGGCAGCGCCGGCGCCGACATCCTCGACCGCGCACTCGTCGTGCATGCGCAGGCGGACGACTACGCAAGCCAGCCTGCCGGAAACTCCGGCGCGCGCGTTGCCTGTGGCGTGATCCGGGGCGGGCGCTGATGCCCTCCTGTCTGCGGATCCGCGAGGCCGTGCCGGGGGATGCCGAACGGCTCGCGCAATGGGCTTGCGCGATGGCACGGGAGACCGAGCATCTCGAACTGGAGCCGGCCACCGTGCTCGCCGGCGTTGCCCAGGGAATCGCGGACGGCACCAAGGCGCGTTACTTCGTCGCGACGGACGAGGTCGTGCTGGCGGGCGATGAAGTACTCGGCCGGCCGGTCGGCATGCTGATGCTCACCCGCGAATGGAGCGACTGGCGCTGCGGCCACTGGTGGTGGATCCAGAGCGTCTACGTGGCGCCTGAGCACCGTCGCCATGGCGTGTTCCGCGCGCTCTACGAGCACGTGGCCACGCAGGCGCGTGCCGCCGCCGACGTGATCGGCCTGCGGCTCTATGTCGAACGCGACAATGCCGACGCCCAGCGCACCTATGCCGCACTGGGCATGGACGATGCGGGCTACCGCATTTTCGAGGCGACGCTGCGCGCGCGCTGAGCGGCAGCCGCACAAGCGGCCGGGGGCTTGCGACGCCTGTCACATCCGCGCCGCGGCTCAACAGACATTCATGTGAAGCGCGTGTGACGTGCCTACTCTAGGCCTGTCGAGCCCGGCCGATAACAGCATCGGGCCCGCCGGGATTCCGCCGGATTTTTCCCAACTTCATGGCCGTGCCGAGGGGCGCGGGCCATCCGTTTCGAGGAGCCGTTCCATGCACATGATGGGCGCCACACTGCGCAAGATCAGCCTGAAGGATGGCGCCACCGCCGGCCTGTTCGCCGCTGCGCTCACGATCGGCCTCGCGCTCGCCTTCCGCTCGTCCGGGCGCGATGTCTGGCAGGCCACCGATGCACTGATGCCGGTATTCATCGGTGGCCTCGCGCAGGCCGCCGGTATCAATCCGGTGCGCAGCCCGTTGTTGATGGCATTGGTTGCCGGCGGCGCTGCGCTGGTGATGTTCGCCTGCAAGCTGGCATTGGGCACGCTGTAGCGCGTATCGAGGTTTCCCGGCGCGGAAAGCGGCGGCGCGTGATACGCCGGTGTGAGCGCTTCAGCCCAACGCGGCGACGGCGTCATGCTCGCTGTCGCAATGCACGAAATTGACGGTCAGGCCATGTGCCTGCAGCACTGCTGCGAGCTGGCGTTGGCGCGCCTCGAAATGCGCATGCTGCCGGTGCGCGGTATCGCGGCTTTCCGTCGAGGTGCAATCGGCGTGTTCCGCATAGCGTTTGCGCCAGGCCTGCGGGGTGAACAGCGCGATGCGCGCCTCGCCGTCGACGTAGCGCAGCAGCGGCTCGGGCGGCGCGTCGAGCCAGGCATCCTTTTCCGGGCACAGCAGCGCGGCTTCGATCACCGGCCATAGCGGCGCCAGGCCCGCATGTTCGTACTGCAGCGACATCATCGCCGCGAGATCGTGCACGGTGAGATAGCGCGCGTGCTCCACTTCCAGGCCGAACAGCGCCTGGGCCGCGAGCGCGGTGGCCGCGCCGGCCATGCCGTTTTCCAGCAGCTCGCGTTCGAAGTGGTCACCGACTTCCTGCGCGGTCGCGGGCTCGCCGCCGAGCACGAACGGCACCAGCCGCAGCGGCCCACCGGCGAAATCCGCCGACGGTGGGAGCAGGCCGGGCAGCTGCCCGTCGTGCGCGCCAAAAGCGACGACGCGACCGCGCCCCTGGCCCGGCGCGCGTGCGGCGAGTGCATCGAGTTCCCGGTGCAGGGGCCAGCCCGGGCGCAGCAGCTCGACCGGGTCGTAGTGCGCACCGACGATGACGAGTTCGAGCCCGGCAGCGGCTGGCGCGAAGCGGGCAAGGTCGACGGCGACGTGTCCGGCGAGTTCGCCGGCGTCGGCCTGCGCAAGCGCGTGCAGAGGCGAGGGATGCTCGCCGCGCAACTCCAGCGCGAGCGCGCCCAGCACGTGCACGGCGGTGTCGTCGAAGAGGGTAGGCGACATCGGGACAGTCATCAGTACGCTGACGTTTGGTTGCTTGCGGAGGCGGCGCTACACTCCGGCCATTATGCCCACGCTTCGCGCGCGGGCCGTATTTTCAAGGCTTTCGCACGAGGTTCGCCCATGCGCCTGTTCCGACCCGTGGCCGTGCTCGGCGGCGTACGCATTCCGTTCTGCCGGCAGAACTCGGCCTATGCGGACATCGGCAATCTCGGTCTTTCGGTGCGCACGCTGGGCGCGCTGGTCGAGAAGTACGGCCTGCAGGGCCAGCAGCTGGGCGAAGTGGCGATGGGCGCGGTGATCAAGCATTCGTCGGACTGGAACCTCGGCCGCGAGGCGACGCTGTCGTCGGGCCTGTCGCCGCTGACTCCAGGCATCACCCTGCAGCGCGCCTGCGGCACCTCGCTGGATTCGATCATCACCATCGGCAACAAGATCGCGCTGGGGCAGATCGATGCGGGTATCGGCGGCGGCTCGGACACCACGTCGGACGTGCCGATCGTCTACGGGCCCGCGCTGCGTCGGCGCCTGCTCAAGGCAGCGGCCGCGAAGACGCCGGTCGAAAAGCTGCGCGCCTTCGCCGGCTTCGGCCCCCGCGAGCTCAAGCCCGATTTCCCTGGCGTCGCCGAACCGCGCACCGGCAAGAGCATGGGCGCCCATTGCGAGGACATGGCGAAGGAATGGAACATTCCGCGCCAGGCGCAGGACGAGTGGGCGCTGCGCTCGCACCAGAACCTCGCCGCTGCCTACGACCGCGGCTTCTTCAATGATCTGGTGGTGAATTTCCGTGGTGTTTCGCGCGACAACATCCTGCGTGCAGACACCACGCTTGCGAAGCTCGCCTCGCTCAAGCCCGCTTTCGACCGCAGCAGCGGCCGCGGCACGCTCACCGCGGGCAATTCGACACCACTCACCGACGGTGCCGCGGCCTGCCTGCTGTCGTCGAACGAATGGGCGCAGCAGCGCGGCATCGAACCGCTGTGCTGGCTGCGCGATGCGCAGGTCGCGGCAGTGGACTTCGTGCATGGCGAAGGCCTGCTGATGGCGCCGACGGTCGCCGTGGCCGAGATGCTCGTGCGCAATGGCATGACCTTGCAGGACTTCGATTTCTACGAGATCCACGAGGCCTTCGCCGCGCAGGTGCTGTGCACGCTGCGGGCCTGGGAGAGCGATGACTACTGTCGCAGCCGGCTCGGCCTTGGGCAGGCGATGGGGCGCATCGATCCTGCGCGGATCAATCCGAATGGTTCGTCACTGGCCACCGGCCATCCTTTCGCCGCGACCGGCGCACGCATCGTCGCCACCGCGGCGAAGGAGCTCGCCGAACGCGGCGCCGGGCGTTGCCTGGTCTCGATCTGCACCGCCGGCGGCATGGGCGTGGTCGCGATTCTCGAGCGCTGAACCACGCCGGCAGAGCGATTGCCCTGTCAAAGCCTGCGCGGTCGCCCGGCGCAGACCCTGCCTGCACGGCTACTGCAGACGTGGCGGCAGGCCGCGATCGTCGTCGCGCGGATCGCGCAGCAGTGCGCCCGCGCCGGCAGTCTCCGGCGGCAATTCGATGAGTGCATCGCTGCGCGCGCTGCGCAAGGCATTCGCGTAGGCGACCCGCGCGCGGCGCTCGTCGCCGCTCGAGGCATAGCCATGGCCAAGGAGTTCCCATGCATCGGCACCCGCGCCGCGATCGATTGCCTGGCGCAGCGCCGTCTCGGCCTGCAACCAGTCGCCCTGTGCATAGAGCAGGCGCGCACGGCTCGCGAGAAGCCCCGGGCTCGACGGATGCTGCACGAGCCAGCGTTCAATGCGTGCCTGGCGCTCGTCGACCTGTCCGATCGGCAGGCGCCCGTACAGCGCGGCCAGCGATTCATCCCACTGCACATCGAGCGCCTGTTCGATCGCACGCGTGGCGGCGTCATCCCAATGCAGTGCCGCAGCCCGTTCGGCGTAGGCGGCGACGACCGCCGGATCGTGACGCAGCGCGGCGGGAGTGCCATCCCAGCGTGACGCCAGGACATTCCCGTCCGCCGCCGAGGCCAGCGATCCGCGCGCCCAGCGCGCTTCGAGCCGTGCCAGATCCGAGGCCTGGACCGCATTGTGTTTGCGCAGCGCGCCGAGCATCCCGTAGGCCTCGTCGAACCGGCCCAGTTCAGACAGGGCCTGCGCGCGCAACGTAAGCCCACGCGGAGGCAGGGGCTGCGCGGCGGGTATGTCGAGTGCGACAAGCGCGTCACCGGCACGCCCCTGTGCAAGCGCGAGTTCGGCCAGCGCGACCGCACGCAGGCCAGGTTCGCCGGGCCCCAGCGCGTCGAGGTGCTGCTGGGCCGCCGCGTTGTCGCCACGTGCGGCCGCGGCGCGCGCGGCATGGACGCGCGCCACGCCGAGAGCATCCGGATCGTCACTGGCCAGCAAGGCGCGCTCGGCGCGTTCCCATCGGCCCGAATGCAGGTCGGTCAAGCCATCGAGCAGGTGCTGGCGGGTCGCGCGCTCGCGACGGCGGCGCAAGGCGATCACAGGCGCCGTCGCGAGGCGATAGAGCAGCCACAGGGCCGCCACCGCGGCAAGTGCGAAAGCGATCGCGCGGGGAATGCTGGTGGCGTAATCCATGCCGCCATAGCGCAGCAGGACGAGCCCGGGATCGTCGCGCAGCAGCACCTGGGCCGCGAGGGCGACGCCGAGCGCGAGCACGGCGAAGATCAGCAGGTTGCGGAGAATGCGCATGGCAGACCTCGACGATCGGATTCGATGTGACGAGTCTGCGCAGGCGGCCGTGAGGCTCCGTGAAACCGCCGCTCAGCGGGCGGTGTGGTTCAGCGGGGCGACAAGTTGCACAGGCGCCGGGCCCGCCGCCTGCATCACGTCGGAAAAACCCAGCGCGCAGGCGATGTCGGCAAGCCGGCGGCTCGCCGCAATGACTCGCCCGCCTCGCAATACCGCGCATTCGCGCGCGTCGAGTTGAGCCAGCACCTCGTGCAGCGCCTCGGCGCTCGACAGCATGAGCACCAGCGGGCCGCTTGCCTTGAGCAGTTTCCGGCGAGCGCTTTTCGACAGCGGGCAGCGGGCGCGATCGTAGACATCCGCGCGCCAGACCTGCGCACCGCGCTCGCGCAACGACGGTTCAATCAGGCCCCGGCCGCCCGGCGCACCCACCAGGCCGACCGGCTCGCCGGCAACATCCTGCAAAACCGGGAGCGCGAGCAGGCCTTCGCTGTCCGCGCGCCCGGGATGCACGACAACCTCCACGCCGGCGCGCCGCAGGGCGCGGGCAGTGGCGGCCCCGACGGTGATCGCCTTCCGTGGCGCGGGCGACAGGCCAAGCGCCACGGCCGCACGCACTGCCTGCGGGCTGGTGAACACCACCCGCGGTGCGGCGAGGGCGGCCTGCAGCGCAGCGCGTGTGCTGGCGTCGTCGCGCAGCCCGATCGCCCAGGGCGAGAGTGCGATCAGCCCATAACCGGCACGGCGGGCGGCCGTGCGCAACGCGCCATGTGCACCGCGCGGTCGCAACGAGATCACGTACCCTCTCGGGCCCGTCGGAATGGCTTCCGGCATGTCGCGCAGCTTCGCACAGGGATGCTCTCTCCCGATGACCACCGACGCACTTCGCCACCTCGATGCGCATTACCAGGGCATGCCGCCGGTGCGCGCCCTGCAGCTCGCCATCGATGGCTTCGACGGCGAGTACCTGCGTCTGTCCGCGCCACTGCCCGCCAACGTCAACGACAAGGGCTGCGCCTTCGGTGGAAGCCTGGCGTCGCTCATGACACTCGCCTGCTGGGGCCGCGTCTGGCTTGAACTCGACCGCAACGGGCTCGATGCCGACATCTATGTCGCCGACAGCCAGGTGCGCTACCTCGCGCCGCTGTACGACGATTTGAGGGTGGGTGCGGGGCTCGCCACCGGGGCCGAGTGGGCACCGTTCATGCAGGCCCTGCGCCAGCGCGGGCGCGGACGGATCGAACTCAGCGCGCGGGTCGACCTGCCCGACGGCAGGCCGGCCACCACGTTCGACGCGCGTTTCGCCGCCATCCTGCGCCCACCGCCGGGCTAGCATGCGACTCCCCCTCGCCAGGAGATCATCCATGGGCCGGTTCCTGTCCCGCCTGCCGCTTCTCCTCTCTGCGCTGCTCGTCCTTCTGCTCGCCGGCTGCGCCACCGGCGGACAAAGTGGCGACGCCCTGCAACAGGCCCAGTACGACTGGTCAGCGGCCATCCGCTGGGGCGACTTCGAAGGCGCCGCCAACCTGGTCGACCCCGACGTTCGCGCCAAGCACGCGTCCACGGCGGTGGAACTGGAGCGCTACAAGCAGGTGCAGATCTCGTCCTACCGTGACCTTGGCTCCAGCAGTGATGCGAAGGCCGGCACCGCGCGGCGCGATATCGAGATCGGCGTGATCAACCGCCACACCCTGGCCGAGCGCATCGTCCGCTACCGCGAAACCTGGCGCTGGGATGCCGGCGCCAGGCGCTGGTGGGTGACCAGTGGCCTGCCGGACCTGTGGGCGGGCCAGTAACGCGCTTTGCGCGGCGCCCGTGCTGGGCGACAATCCGCGCCCCCCTCGACCGGCCGACCTCGTGACCCCCCAGGAACTGCTGGACTTCGCCGGACGCCATGCGATGCCGGCTATCGCGCTGGTCGGGCTGACCCTCGCGATCGCCTACACCGAGGTCGCTCGCCTCCTGCGTCCGTACAAAGCACTGCGGCCCGCCGAGCTGACCCAGCGGGTCAATCGCGAGGATGCCCTGGTGCTCGACCTCTCACCTGCCGCGGATTTCGAGAAAGGCCGCATCGCCGGCAGCCGCAACGTGCAGGCCAGTGCCTTCAATCCCGAGCACAAGCTGCTGACGGCGAACCGCGAGCGCCCGGTCGTGCTGGTCTGTCGCACCGGGCAGGGTTCGGCCGCCGCCGCGGCCCGGCTCTCCAAGGCGGGGTTTCCGAACGTCTACTGGCTCGACGGCGGCATCGCCGCCTGGCAGCAGGCCGACCTGCCGCTGGTCAAGGGCCGCGGCGGCTAGCAGGCGCGTCGATCCTCCTGCAGCCTCCGCGTCATGCGGATTTGCCGGCCGGCCGCGC
The DNA here is from genome assembly GCA_004322525.1 of Lysobacter sp. GTDB lineage: Bacteria > Pseudomonadota > Gammaproteobacteria > Xanthomonadales > Xanthomonadaceae > Cognatilysobacter. The sequence continues at coordinate 25,690 of SCUY01000047.1, forward strand.
CAGGCGCGCATGCCATAATCGCCTTCTTTTTCTCACGCACTGCCGTTGGAGCATGACCATGACCGAAGAGATCCAGAACGACACCGCGATCGGCGCCAGCGACAGCGAAGCCGCGGGCCCGGCGTTCACGGTCGAGAAGCTGTATGTCAAGGATGTCTCGTTCGAAGTACCGGGTGCGCCGGCGGTGTTCAACGAGGAATCGCAGCCGCAGTTGCAGATGAACCTCAACCAGCAGGTCACGCGCCTCAACGATGCCGCGTTCGAAGTGGTGCTGGGCATCACCCTGACCTGCACCGCCGATGACAAGCCGCTCTATCTCGCCGAGGTGAAGCAGGCCGGCGTGTTCGGTCTTGCAGGCTTCGATGCGCAGACCCTCGATGCCATGCTCGGCACGCACTGCCCGAACGTGCTGTATCCGTACGCGCGCCAGCTGATCAGCGAACTGATCCAGGCCGGTGGCTTCCCGCCGTTCCTGCTCCAGCCGATCAACTTCGAGGCGCTCTACGCCGAAGGGCTGCGCCAGCGCATGACGCAGGCACAGGACCTGGAGTCGTCAGAGGCTGTCGGCAACGCCTGAGCCGCCGTGGCGGACACCGATGCGATGCCGCACGCGCCCCGGCGCGTCGCGGTACTCGGCGCGGGCTCCTGGGGCACCGCGCTCGCCGCGTTGATCGCGCGGCACGGCGTGCCCACCGTGCTGTGGGGACGCGACCCGGCGATGATCGCCGCGATCACGCGCGACCACGAAAATCCGCGCTACCTTCCCGGCGTCGCCCTGCCCGGTTCGATGACCGCAACGGCCGACCTGCAGGGAGCGCTCTCCGGCGCGGACCTCGTGCTCGTCGTGGTTCCGTCGCATGCCTTCGGCGAGACTTTGCGCGCGGCTGCGCCGTTTCTTGAGGCGGGCGCCGGCGTCGCCTGGGCCACCAAGGGCTTCGACCCGGGCAGCGGCCGCTTCCTGCACGAAGTCGCCATGGCGGTGCTCGGCGCCCACCGACCGCTCGCGGTGGTCACCGGGCCATCCTTTGCGAGGGAAGTCGCGCAGGGGCTGCCCACCGCGCTCACCGTGCATTCGTCGGATGACGCGTTTTCGCGGCAGGTCGCCGGCGTGCTGCACGGCCCGGCATTCCGTGCCTATACGGGCGATGACATGATCGGTGCCGAACTCGGCGGGGCGATGAAGAACGTCCTCGCCGTGGCCACCGGGGTCGCCGACGGCATGCAACTCGGGCTCAACGCGCGCGCTGGCCTGATCACGCGCGGGCTCAACGAAATGCTGCGCCTCAACCATGCCATCGGCGGGCAACCCGAGACGCTGATGGGTCTTGCAGGGCTCGGCGACCTCGTCCTGACCTGCACCGGTGATCTGTCGCGCAACCGCCGCCTTGGTCTCGCACTCGGGCGCGGGCAGTCGATCGCCGACGCCGTGCGCGAGATCGGGCAGGTGGTGGAATCGGTGCAGACGGCCGATGAAGTGATGCGGCAGGCCGACCGCCATGGCATCGAGCTGCCCATTTCGAGCGCGGTGCGTGACGTGCTGCATGGCCGCATGACCCCCGCTGACGGCCTGCGTCAGCTACTCGCACGCGAACAGAAACCCGAGTACCCGAGCGACCTGTTCGGCTGATCGCCGCATCGGCCCCGCAATGCCGATCGCCGGCAAGACGGCCGCCCCTGCGAGACAGAAAAGCCCGGCCGGAGCCGGGCTTTTTGGTACCTGCGGATACCGGTGGATCAGAACGAGATGCGTGGGCCCACGAACAGCTGGGTGTCGCCATTGGCGAACTTCACGTCACCCGCCAGGCCCCAGCTCGGCGAAAACTTCACCTGCGCGCCGACACGGCCGTAGAAGTCACCGTTGAAATCGCGGTAGTCCTCGTAACCGGCCATCGCATAGCCTTCGATCATCGGCGTCAGTGCGCTGCGCACGCCTGCTTCGACGCTGTAACCGTCACCATTGACGCCCGCACCCGCATCGAACTTCTCATAGGCGACCCTGGTCACCAGATCGACCTTCGGATTCAGTTCCTTGTTGTAGCCGACGCCCAGGCGCCACTGGTCGATACCAATATTCGTATTGCTGATGTCGACCTTCGAATAGCCGCCGAAGACATGGAAATTCGGCGCGATCGCGCCCGAACCGTTGAGCGCCCAGCCGTCGGCATCATTGCTGTTGCCGGTGTTCTTGGCATCGACGCGGGTATAGCCGCCTTCGACATAGGAATAGGAGACGCCTTCGGCCGCGGACGCGGCAAACGGAACGGCGACCAGCAGAGCAAGGGCGAGCAGTGTGCGCTTCATGGGAAAACCTCTTGTTATGGATATCTGTATCCGGTCGCTCCGACCGGTGCGCGCAGTATCCCGAGCATTCCCCAACGCGCCCTTAACCCCGCCCGCGCGGTTCGGGAACCTGCAGGCGGCGCGAAGATCATCAGCGATTCCGTTGATGGCGCAGCGCCGATGCACGCCATGCAGCAGCGACGTGATGCGCCTCTCGCTGCCTGTGGAATGAAATTCCGGTAACGACGGCCTGCACTCCAGGTGCAAGGGATTGCGTGGCCATAAAGCGCGTTGCCACGACGGGGTCGCATGGATCACCTGGGTGGTGTGTCACCGCTGAAACGGATCGCTGTCGCGCCGGTGACGCTGCCGGTCTTCGCCGTCTCATGCACGTAAAGGGTTACCGGGCGCTCGAACACCATCGCACCCTCCACTTGCGCGCGCGGGCCGATCACGATGCGCGGATCACGCTGTTTGATGCTGAGCCACTGCATCCGCGGCTTGGCGACGTGGAGCCCACCGCGCACGCGGCTGCCGGCGCCGACGGTCACATCACCGTTGACGGTTTCCAGCCCGCGCGCGACATCGGTTTCCACCAGCCCGATGGCGCCGTTGACCGTCTCGATGCCGCCATCGACAATTCCGCCGCGGTCGATGAAAACGCCGCCGTTCACCGTGCTGATACCACCGGCGCGCACGCCAATGCCGACATGGATACTGCCGTTGACCGTACCGAGCACGCCGGCCCGCGCGCCGTCGGCCACGCGGATCGAGCCATTGACCGTTTCCGCGCTGCCGGTACGGGCATTCGCTTCGATGCGGATGGACCCGTTCACCGTCTCCAGATTGCCGTATTCGCGCCCCGCCTCGGCGGTGATGCTGCCATTGACCTTGTCGATGCCTTCGGCGGCAGAGGCCGCCGTTGCCGACAGCGCGAGCAGGATGGCAAGCGGCAGGATGAGCAGGGCGGTTCGCATGGGTGTTTCCTCGAGAATGTTGGGGCTTGGATGCGGCGGGGCGGCATCGGGTTTAGTCGCGGGGCAGGGTGGGTTCGGATCGCCCCGCTACAATCGCGGTTCCCTCGCCGCCGGGCACCTGCCCGAAGTCACAGGTTCGCACCGTGTCTGCCGCCCTGTCCGCCGTGAAGCCCGTCGTCCTGCTCATCCTCGATGGCTGGGGCCACCGGGAGGATCCGGCTGACAACGCGCTCGCGCAGGCCCGATTGCCGAACTGGGATGCGCTCGTCCGCGACTGCCCGCATACGCTCATCCACACCGAGGGTCGGCATGTCGGCCTGCCGGATGGGCAGATGGGCAATTCGGAGGTCGGGCACATGAACCTCGGCGCCGGTCGGATCGTCTACCAGGACCTCACGCGCGTCGACGCGGCGATCGAGGACGGCAGCTTCTTCGAGAATGTCGAACTGCGCGCGGCCTGCGCGGCGGCGATCGCCGCGAACGGCAGGCTGCACGTGATGGGCCTGCTGTCGCCGGGCGGCGTGCACAGCCACGAACGCCATGTGTTCGCGATGCTTGAACTCGCGCAGCGCGCTGGCGTGCCTGATGTGGTGGTGCATGCCTTCCTCGATGGCCGCGACATGCCGCCGCGCTCGGCCGAACCGAGCCTTCGCGCGCTGCAGGCCGTCTGCGACCGCCTCGGCAATGCGCGCATCGCCACGGTGGGCGGGCGCTATTTCGCGATGGATCGCGACAGTCGCTGGGATCGCGTGAAGCGGGCCTGGGAGGCGGTTGTCGGTGGGCGGTCGGCGCACGGCGCGACCGATGCGCTCAGCGCGCTCGCGGCGGCGTACGAACGCGGCGAGAACGATGAATTCGTCGCGCCCACCGTGCTCGAGGGCTACACCGGCCTGCACGATGGTGATGCGGTGGTGTTCATGAATTTCCGTGCCGACCGCGCGCGCCAGCTCACCGCGGCGTTCGTGTCGCCTGCCTTCGACGGCTTCGAGGCGCGGCGCCCGATGCTGTCGCGCTTCGTCGGCCTCACCGAATACGACGCGCGCCTGCCCGCGCCGGTCGCGTTCGGCCCGGATGACCTGAGCAACACGCTGGGCGAGGTGCTCGCAGCGAACGGCCTGCGCCAGCTGCGCATCGCCGAGACCGAGAAATACGCGCACGTCACCTTCTTTTTCAGTGGCGGGCGCGAAGACGAATACCCCGGCGAGACGCGCATCCTGGTTCCGAGCCCGCGCGTGGCCACCTATGACCTGCAGCCGGAGATGAGCTGCCCCGAAGTCACCCGGCGCCTGTGCGCGGCGGTGCGTTCGGGCGAAGTCGACGTTGCCATCTGCAACATCGCCAACCCCGACATGGTCGGCCATACCGGCATCCTCAGTGCGGCGATCAAGGCGGCCGAAGCGGTGGATGACGCACTCGGCGCGATCCGTTGCGCGGTGGCCGAAACCGGCGGCGCATTGCTCGTCACCGCCGACCACGGCAACCTGGAAATGATGCGCGACGTCGCCACCGGCCAGCCTCATACCGCACATACCGTCGGCCCGGTGCCGTTCGTCTACTGCGGGCCGCGCCTTGCAGGCCTGCGCGCAGGCGGCGCGCTGCGTGACGTCGCCCCCACCGTGCTCGACCTGCTTGGCGTACCGCCGCCCGTCGAAATGACCGGCATCAGCCTGCTCACCGGCTGACCGAACGCGATGCGCAGCGCATGGCTCCTGCTCGTCCTGCTGCTGGCCTGGTTGCCAGGCACCCCTGCCACGGCGCAGGACACCCGCGGTGCCGAACGCAAGCTGCAGGCGATCAAGCGCGAACTGAAGGACGTCGCCAGCGAGCGGCGACGGCTGGAAACACAGCGCGGCAGCGCCAGCCAGCAGCTGCGGCAGGCCGATGAGCAGGTCGGACAGACCGATCGCTCGCTACGGCAGACGCAGGAACGCATCCAGATCGAACGCGCGAGTCTTTCCCAGCTGCGCGCGAAGCAGGCGCGGATGCGCACGACGCTGAAAGGCGCGCGCGAGGAACTCGCCGCGCTGCTGCGCGCGGCCGATCGTCAGGGCAGGGCCGGCCCGCTGAAGTCACTGCTGGCGCGCGACCGGGTGGAAGATGCGCAACGTCTTCTCACCTACCACGGCTATCTGCAGCGCGCACGCGCGCAACGCATCCGCCTGCTGACGGCGCAACTGGCCGAGCTCGACCACGTCGAAGCGGAGATCGCACAGCGCACCGGTCAACTCACGGCCGCGCAGCGCGCGCAGGCCGGGCAGTTGCAGCAGCTGCAACGCGACCGTGAGCAGCGTGCCGCGCTCGTCGCGCAGCTCGAAGTGAAGTATGCGGACCGCGCCGCCCGCGAGAAGGCGCTGGGTCGCGATGCGAAGGCGCTCGAACAGTTGCTCGCGAAACTGCGCATCGCCGCGGCGAAGGCGCGCGCCGAACAGAAGCGCATCGCCACGCAGCGCGCGCGCGAACAGGCGGCCGCTGCGAAAGCGGCGAGAGCACAGGGCCTGCCGCCGCCCAGGCCCACGCGCGCGCCGGTGCAGGTCGCCAGTGCACCGGCACCGCAGGTCGGCGGGCTGGGCTGGCCCGTATCCGGCGCGCTGCTTGCGGGCTATGGCCGGCCGATGCCCGACGGCCGTCGCAGTGACGGCCTGCTGATCGCCGCCGGTGCCGGCACGCCGGTGCGTGCGGTCGCCGACGGTGCGGTCGTCTATGCCGAATGGATGACCGGCTACGGGCTGTTGCTGATCGTCGACCACGGCAATGGCTACATGAGCCTGTACGCGCACAACGACGCACTGCTCAAGGACGCCGGCGCCACGGTGAAGCGTGGCGACCCGGTCGCGACGGTGGGCAGCTCCGGCGGACAGGGCCGTGCCTCGCTGTACTTCGAACTGCGCCGCAACGGGCAGCCGGTCGATCCATCGGTCTGGCTGCGCCGCTGAACCATGCCCTTGCGGCCCGTCATGCGGTAACGCCCGCTTCCGGCGCGACTGGGTAACGTGTTCCACTCGATCCGTCAGACGGCCAGCCGCGTGCGCCCGTCCCCTTCGTCCGGAGTGTCCATGCCGCGTCGCCTGCTCGCCACCGCCGTGCTCCTCGCCGTGCTCCCCGTTGCCGCGCAACAGGCCCCGTCACCGCAGCCCGCCGCACCGGCAGGCGAACCGAAAACCCCGGTCGCGGTCGACCCCGGCCGTGCGGACGCGAAGCCCGCGAAGCGGGCCGAGGCCGACACCGGCAAGGTGCCGCTCGACGACATCCGCCGCTTCGTCACCGTCTACAACGCGGTGCGGCAGGCCTATGTCGAGCCGGTCAGTGATGCCAGGCTGATGGCGGGCGCGATCCGCGGCCTGCTGCTCGACCTTGACCCGCACAGCACCTATTTCGACAAGAGCGCGGCGGAGGATTTCGACGAGAACGCGCGCGGCGCCTACGAGGGCATCGGCGTCGAACTGCAGCGCCAGGACGACGGCACGCTCAAGGTCATCGCGGCGATCGACGACACCCCGGCGGCAAAGGCGGGCATCAAGGCAGGCGACATCATCGTCGCGATCGACGGCAAGCCTTTCCGCCTTGACGAAGGCGACACGTCGGCCCCGTTGCGCGGGCCGGCAGGCAGCCGCGTCGTGCTCGGCATCCGGCGCAAGGGGCAGCCCAAGCCGATCGACATCACGGTCGTGCGCGAGACGATCCGGATCGCCTCCGTGCGTTCGCGGATGCTTGAGCCCGGCTACGGATACATCCGCCTGGCCGCGTTCCAGGCCGATACCGCGGCCGAGTTCGAAAAGCAGCTCGACGGTCTGGAGACCCAGTCCGGCGGCCACCTGCGCGGGCTGGTGATGGACCTGCGCAGCAATCCCGGTGGGCTGCTCACCTCCGCGGTGCAGATCGCCGACGACCTCCTTGAGCGCGGCGGCATCGTCAGCACGCGCGGGCGGATGCCGATCGCCGACGCGCAGTTTTCAGCCACGCCGGGCGATCGCCTGGCCGGCGCGCCGGTGGTGGTGCTGGTCGATGGCGGCTCGGCGAGCGCCTCCGAAGTACTCGCCGGAGCGCTGAAGGACAACGGCCGGGCGCGCATCGTCGGCAGCCGTACATTCGGCAAGGGCTCGGTGCAGACCGTGCTGCCGCTCGACAATGGCGATTCGGTGAAACTCACCACCGCGCGTTATTTCACCCCGAGCGGCAAGTCGATCCAGGCGCTCGGCATCGTGCCGGACGTGGCATTCGCGGCGGCGAAATCAGGCGACCCGCGCCGCGGCTATTCGGAAGCGAATCTGCCCGGCCACCTGCGTGGCGATGCGGATGACGCGACCAGCGTCGGGGATATCCTCGAAGGCGATGCCTACATCACACAGGCGCTGGCGGAACTGAAGAAGCCGGCGCGGCCAACCCCGGCCCCGCCGACCGCCACAGCGCCGGCCCGCTGAGTCGCGGAAAACCGGCAGCCCATCCACGCGGCCGGGCGCTAGCGGGGCTTCCCTGGCATCGGGAAAGGCGTGACCACGCGCTCCCCGGTCGCCGCGTCACGGATCGCCGACTGGCCTTTGCGTTCGACTTCCTCGATGCGGACGATGCTGTGCATGGGCAGGTGCAGCACCCGCGTGGCGCCGAACTCGTCACGCAGGCGTTCCTCGGTGGGGTCCACCACCAGCCCGTCATGCACGTCGAACACCAGGTCCCCGACTTCGGTGAAGCCCCAGAGGCTGCCGCTGGCGACGTGCCGCGCATACAGTTCGTAGACCTTGCCGGCGTTGAGAAAGGTCACCTTGTAGAGCGGCTTGGCCATGAGGGGGCTTCGATGAAGGGAGCTGCGTGACGTGGGTTCGGCGTGGCGCGGTTCAATCCGGCACGCGATCGGGATTCAGAAGCCGTGTTTTCGACGCAGCCGGCGCTGGATGCCGGCCCGGGAAACCAGGGCGAAAGCGCCACCGAAGGCGAATCCGGCAAGGTGCGCCGACCAGGCTACCGCGCCAAAGGCCGGGCCAATGAACGTATACAGCACCTGCAACGCCGCCCAGACGCCGATCAGCACGGCCGCCGGCATCTTCACGAACTGCAGGAACAGGCCGAGCGGGAGCACCAGCCCCAGCCGCGCGCCGGGAAACAGGGCCAGATAGGCCCCGATCAGCGCCGACACCGCCCCGCTGGCGCCGATGATGAGCCGGTCGGGGGTGCCGATCGAGAGCACGGCCGCCAGGTTGGCCACCGCCCCGCCCAGCAGGAACAGCGCGAGGAAGCGCCACGGGCCCATCACCCGCTCGGCCGGTGCGCCAAAGATCAGCAGGAACAACAGGTTGCCGATCAGGTGGGTCCAGTCGGCATGCAGGAACAAGGCCGTGACCAGCCGTGCCAGGTGGCCGTCGTACAGCGAGGCCACCAGTGCAGGCCAGGAGCGCAGGTCGCCGGAAAGCGCCCCCCATTCGAGCAGCAGCCGTCGCTGCTGGGTACCCGGCAGCAGGCTGGCGGCCACGAAGCAGCCCCATAGCACCACGAACAACAACGGCATCGCCCAGTGGAGCGGGGCACGTTCCCGGGGCGGAATGGCAACGAACACGCGGCGGCCTCGAAGGTGGCTGGGGACATCATGGGCCACAGGCCGGGTAAGCCGCACGGGCCGCCGGGCGTCACCCTGTTGTTAGTTGCGGGTTAAAGGCTATATTCGGCACCGCATGGTCGCGGCGACCGCACCAGCCCAGAGCCGGCCCGACCGGCACCGCACACCCCTTTGGAGAGAGACATGCAGGTACAGGCAATCACGCGCCTCACGGCGCTCACGCTCGGCATCGCCGGTGCGCTGGCGGCCGGTAACGCCCAGGCCTCGGGCTTCCAGATCCGCGAGAACAGTGTCAAGAACATGGGCCGCGCCTTCTCGGGCATGGCGATCAGCCGGGATGATGCATCGGCGGTTTCCAACAACCCCGCCGCGATGTCGCAGTTCGAGCAGTCGGCCGTGCGCGTGGATTCGTCGGTGGTCAACCTCACGGCCGATTTCAAGGGCAGTGCCCGCACCGCGGTCGGCACCCCGGTGACCGGCGGCAATGGCGGCGACCCCGGCGCCCCGGCGCTGGTGCCGGCAATCGCCGCGGTATTCCCGATGTCGGGCGCGCTCGACCGGCTGACCTTCGGCGTGAGCGTCGATGCGCCCTTCGGCCTCAAGACCGAGTACGACCCGGCCTGGATGGGCCGTTACAACGCGATCAAGTCGGACGTGAAGATCGTCGATCTCAACTTCTCGACCGCCGTGGCCATCACCGACCGGTTCTCGGTCGGCATGGGGCTGATCTACCAGCGCGCCGACGTGACCCTGTCCAATGCGATCGACTTCGGCACCGCGATCTGCGCCAGCGGCAATCCGGCCAACTGCTTCAATCCGTCATTTCCGTTCCGCCCGCAGCAGAACGATGGCACGGTCAGCGTCAGCGGCAGTGACAGCGGCCTGGGCTGGCGCGTCGGCGCCCTGCTGCGCCCCAACGACAAGGTGAGCATCGGTATTTCGCACCGCTCGGAAATCGATCATGACCTGCGCGGCAATGCGGACTTCACCGTCCCCGCCTCGGTGGCGGCGGTCACCGGCACGACCTACCGCGACGGGCCGATCACCGCGCCGCTGACCACGCCGAGCGTCACGACGGTGAGCGTCCAGTACGACATCAGCCCGGCCTTCCGCATGATGCTCGACTATCAGGGGACCGACTGGCATTCGCTGCAGGCTGTTCGCATCTATCGCAATGGCGGTGGCGTGCTCGGCAACGAGCCGTTCAACTGGAAGGACACCGATTTCTGGTCGCTCGGCGGCGAGTTCGACCTGAGCCCGGCGCTCACGCTGCGCGCGGGCGTCGCCCGCGACGAGTCGCCCACGAACGACACCTTCCGCACCCCGCGGCTGCCGGACAACAACCGCCGTCTGTATTCGCTCGGTATGACATGGAACGTGTCGGAAGCGCTCAGCGTCGATGCCGCCTACACGCGTGTCACCATCGACAACCCGACGGTGAATGCGACGTCATCAAGCGGCTCGCGGATCACCGGCACGTACAACGGCCACGCCGACCTGTTCGGTGTCGCCGCGCAGTTCAAGTTCTGATCGATCGTTGCATGCACGACCGAAAAGCCCCGCTCAGGCGGGGCTTTTCTTTGCGCGACAGTGCGTTGAACGGAAAGCCCGGCAGCGCGGCGGGCTTTTGTAGCCGCTCCCCGATCAGTCGCCCAGCGTCAGCAGCGACGCATTGCCGCCCGCCGCCGTCGTATTCACGGTGATCGTCTTCTCGGTCGCGAAGCGCGGCAGGTAATGCGGGCCGCCGGCCTTCGGGCCGGTGCCCGAGAGCCCCTGCCCGCCGAAGGGCTGCACCCCGACCACCGCGCCGATCTGGTTGCGGTTGACGTAGCAGTTGCCCACTTTGATGCGCGAAGCGATCTTCTCGATCGTCGCGTCGATGCGCGAATGCACGCCGAGCGTCAGGCCGTAGCCGGTCGCGTTGATCGCATCGATCACCGCGTCGAGCTGGTCCGCCTTCCAGCGGATCACGTGCAGCACCGGGCCGAATACTTCGCGATGCAGCTGGTCGAGCGAGCGCAGTTCATAGGCGCGCGGCGCGAAGAAGCTGCCGTGCGCGGTGTTCTCGCCGAGCGCGACTTCCGCGATCTTCGCGACCGCCTCGCGCTCCATGCGCGCCGCATGTTCGTGCAGC
>SCUY01000048.1 GCA_004322525.1 Lysobacter sp.
GAGGCGGAAGGAGCGGATGTCGAAATTGGTGGAGCCGACCGAGACCATGAGGTTGTCGACGATCAACAGCTTCACATGGAGCATCGTCGGCGTGTACAGGTGGATTTCGACGCCGGCTTCGAGGAGTGGCCCCCATTCGCGTTTCGAGGCGATGCGCACGGTTTCCGAATCGATGTGCGCGCCGGGTAGCAACAGCCGGATGCGCACGCCGCGCTGCCGTGCTGCCAGCAGGGCCTTGGACATGAGCTCGTCCGGCACGAAATACGAAGCTTCCAGATCGATCGTCTTCCCGGCGGCGGCGATCGCCATCAGGTACATCAGGTGCATGCTCTCGCTACCGCCTGCAGGGGACGCCATGAACATGTGCGCCGGCATATCGCCCACGGGCTGCAGTGATGGAAAGTAGTCGGAGCCGTTGAGCACGGTGCCCGTGGTCTTGATCCAGTTGTCGTTGAATGCCGCCTGCACCTGCGCGACTACCGGCCCCTCGATGCGAAAATGCATGTCACGCCAGTGATCGGGATCCTGCGCATGGCCGAGCCACTGGTCGGCGATGCCCACGCCGCCGGTGAAGGCGATACGCCCGTCCACCACCAGCAGCTTGCGATGCGTGCGATTGTTGAGCCTGCCCAGGTTGTACCAGTGCAGAGGCCGGTAGCGCTGCACATCGACACCAGCGGACGTCATGCGCTCGAGCAGGGCATTGTCCATCTTGAGGCTGCCTGCCCAGTCGACAGTCACGCTCACCTTGACGCCCGCGCGTGCGCGTTCGGCCAGGGCTTGGGTGAACTGGTCGGCGATCTGCCCAGACCAGTAGATGTACGTCTCGAAGGTGATGGTCGACTGCGCGCCATGGATGGCTTCGAGCATCGCCGGGAAGATCCGGTCGCCATTGTCCAGTGGCGTGATCCGGTTTCCCGGCACGATCGAGGGGCCGAGCATCACTCCCATCTCGCGCCGGAACTGCGGGTCGCTGGTGTCGTAGCGGTGCTGGATCCGGCGTTCCAGTTTCTTTTCCGGCGTGGCGAAGTTCATCGCGATCACAACGATGAACAAGGTAGCCAGCGCCGTCATGGCGATAGTCCAGATCATCCTTCGGCGGCTCCAGTCGGGTTTGCGGATCATGTGAAAGCGACTGTGGGGTGATCGGCTGCAAGCAGGCGTGAAGCTCCGGTCAGCATCAGAGGAGCCAGGCCGCGACGAACAGGCCCACCATGCCGAATGCGAGGCCCAGCTTGAGTACTGTGCCGAGCAGGATCCCCATCCATGTCCCGAAACCCACGCGCGTCGCGTGGCCCACGTCTCCGCTGGAAACCCCACGTCGCGCAATCAGTTCACCGAGCAGGGCGCCCACGAACGGCCCGGCGAACAGGCCCACCGGCCCGAAGAACAGCCCGGCGAATGTCCCGATGACCGCGCCCAGCAATGCCAACCGGCTCGCGCCGACGCGCTTGGCCCCCATCGCCGTCGCCGCGAGGTCGATGCCGAAGGAAATGACAGTCAGCAGGCCGAGGACCGTGAGCATGATCCAGCCGACGCGTTCGAAGCCATCGGCCCACGCGGCGAGCAGCATCCCGCCGAAGATCAGCGGCACCCCTGGCAGCGCGGGCAGAATCGTTCCGGCGATGCCGACGATCATCAGCACAATCGCGAGTACGTACCACAGGGTCGTCAGGTCGGCCACGCTTTGCTCCTCCACGGAATACCGACAATTGTGGACGGCTTGTGGCCAGCGTGCGAGCGTGGTGCAGCAAAGAAAAAACCCGGCATGTGCCGGGTCTTTTCCTGCGCGGTGCGAGCCTTATTTCAAGGCCGGCGTGTTCTCGGCGAAGTACTCGTGGTTGTCGGCATTGTCCAGGGCCTGTGTCGGGTTCGACACGGCGAGTGACTTCGCGCCACTTTGGCCATAGACGTGGTCGTCAGTCGCGGCCACCACGTTGAAGTGGCTCATCTCGTGGATCAGCGTGCCGGCTTTCGAGTCGGTTCCGGTGAGCGGTGCACTCCAGAACGCACGGCAGACGAATATCTCGTAGGGGCGGGTCGGATAGACGTAGGCGTAGTAGCTCTGGTTGCAGCCGCAGTTGATGGTGACCTGGCCGCCGCTCTGGTCGATTGCCGCATCGATGTTGACGAAGTGCTGGCGGGCGGTGGAGTAGCGGGTCGACGTATAGGCGCCGAACCACGTGGTATAGCGCGAGCCCACCGTCGCGCCGGCCAGGTAGCCCTTCGCATTCTCGGAATAGCCGCGTGCCGAAGTGACCGCACTGCCGGCCGCGCTCGTCTGCGTGGTCGAGCAACCCTTGTAGGAGATGCCATTGACGGTGGTGGTGCCTGCAGATGGCTTGCGCTGCGCCTGGAGCCGGACCGCGCCGAGCTGGTCGGTGCCGTCCACCCACATCCTCAGCGGCACGCTCTGGGCCATCATCGGCAGGCCGGAAGCGGTCTTCAGCATTTCGCCCGACGACAGCGAGGCATGCTGCAGCGGCGACTGGAAGGTGACGATATATTCGCCGGTCTTCGACAGGTCGTAGAAGGCCGAGAGATCGATGGACTTCCGGACGCTCTGGCCCGGTTGCAGCACCACGAAGTCAGGCGACTGCGGCAGCCCCCGCTTGATCATCGGCCCCTCGTACTGGACTGGCCGGCCATCGCGGGTGATCTCGAACAGATTCGACTGCAGGAATTCGGAAGGCAGTTCCCAGGCCGGCACGCGGACGATCCTGTTGCCGGTATTCGTGATCTGCACGTCCACGGCACCAAGGAAGCTGGAGGCGCTGGACGAGGCGACCATGCTCACCCGCAGGGGGTTGAACCGTGCGGCAGGTGTACCCGCACTTGCGGCGATCGCGCCGATCAGAACGGAGGCTCCGGACAGGAGGGCGGCGGTGCGATTCATGCGGAACACCTCGGGGAATGGACGGGGACGTCCCTCGCGGGACGAGCCGACGTTAATTCCACGTCACGGTCAAAGCACGACGCACTGC
>SCUY01000049.1 GCA_004322525.1 Lysobacter sp.
CACGGCCCGGCACGATCACGACGTCGAGCCGCGACGTGGCCAGCTTTGCCGGGTCGAAACGCAGCCGGGTGGTGAACGACGGGAACCGTCCGGTGAATACCTGACCCTGGTAGCGCGTGGCGAAGGTGAGCACGGAACCGGGCGCCTGCACGTAGTCCGCGGCGAAGGCGGCAGGGGTGAGCGCTACCAGCGCGGCGGCCAGAATGAAGGAGCGCGTCATGTCGGGTTCCGTGGAAGTTGCCCGCGTCTGCGCCAGGGCAGCATGCGATGCAGCGCGCCGTCGTCGAGCACCATGTGGTGGTGGAGCGCGGCGAGTGCATGTCCGGTGACAAGCACCACGAGCACCCAGAAGCCGTATTCGTGGAATGCCTTCGCGATTGCACTGAGCGATTCGTTCTTTGCCGACAGTGCCGGCAGGTCGATCCACCGGAACCATTGCAAGGGATAGCCCTTGGACGAATTCAGCAACCAGCCACTGAGCGGCATCGCCAGCAACAACAGGTAGAGCAGGCCGTGCATGCCGTCCGCCGCGAGCTGGTGACGGCGTGACATGCCCGCCAACGGCACCGGCGGCCGCCGGGTCCACCGCCACAGCAGGCGCAGCACGACGAGCGCGAGCAGCGTGATCCCCAGCGACTTGTGCAGCGCATAGAGACGGATCTTCGCGACCTGGCTGGTCAGGTCGACCATGTAGAGCCCGAGCGCGCCCAGGGCGACCACGAGGGCAGCGCAGGCCCAGTGGAACAACTGGGTGACAGGGTCCCAGCGAGTGGGCGGCGGCGATGCCTGCGCCTTCATTCCGCAGCGCCTCCGGCGGGAGTGTCCGTCGCCGGGGCGCCGAACCCGTGGCTGGCCTCCAGTTCGATCCGCACGTCCACATCGCGTCCGATCACGCTGCTCCATTCGTCGATGCCGAAAGCCGTCCGGTCCAGGCGCGTGGTCGCGGAGAAGCCGGCGGTGCGGCGGAACGGCGGCAGCGGATGCCGCCGCAGCGCATTGAGCGTGACGTCCAGGCACAGCGGCCGGGTAACGCCATGCAGGCTGAAGTCGCCGCAGGCTTCGGCATGCTGCGCATCGCGGCGCGTGACCCGCTGCGCGACGAACCGCGCTTCCGGGTATC
This sequence comes from Lysobacter sp., assembly GCA_004322525.1. Classification (GTDB taxonomy): domain Bacteria; phylum Pseudomonadota; class Gammaproteobacteria; order Xanthomonadales; family Xanthomonadaceae; genus Cognatilysobacter. The sequence continues at coordinate 1,121 of SCUY01000049.1, forward strand.
TGCCGGTATCGAGCAGCCCCTGCACCGCGCGATTCCAGCCGGCATCGCCGAAGTCCAGCCGCGCCAGTGGAATCCGTACCTCGACCGATGCGACGCTCCAGTCATCCGCGAAACGCACCTGCCCGGTGGCGCCGGAGACCGTGCCCAGCGCCTGCGAGAAACCCGCATGGCCCACGGCGATCATCACCCGCGTATGCACCGGATCGATCGCGAACGCCTCGGGCGCCGCCATCACGGCCGATGGCGCGAGGAAAAGAGCGAGTACGAAAGCGGGCGGGACGATGTGGCGCATGGGGGCTCCCGGCAGGCGTCCGATTCTAGGCAGGCTGGTGCCCTGTGGCGGGTGATGGCCGCAACGGCGTGTTGCGGCCGCGTCGTACTTGCCGTGCGCGCGCCGATCGCCGAGCCTTGCCGCCTGGGACGGGGGATGCAGGATGCGCGCGATTTTGCTGGCAGGGATCATCGTCATGCTGGGGCTGGCCGCGCCGCGGGCGGAAGCCGGATTGCCGGAGACCCCCAGGCCGCGCCAGTTCACCGTTGCTGACGGGCTGCCGTCGAACCGCATCAACGGGCTGGCCGAAGACCGGGCCGGTTACCTGTGGATCGCCACCAGCGATGGCCTTGCCCGGTTCGATGGCCTGGGCTTCCGCGTCTGGCGCGCCGAACAGGGTCTTCGCGACAACTTCGTCTGGTCGGTGCATGTCGATGCGAGCGACCGGGTCTGGATCGGTACGCGGGATGCGGGAATCGCGGTACTCGACGCGCGGCGCGAGCACCTTCGCTGGATCGACCGCCGCACGCCGGGAGTGGCCGGCAACGAGATCTGGTCGATCGTGTCCACGCGCGACGGGGATATCTGGTTCGGCACCGCCGACGCCGGCCTGCACCGTTTGCGCGGTGCGCGGATCGATCGCTACATGCCTGTTCCGGGCGACCCCCGCAGCCTGCCCGATGCCGGCGTGCGCAAGCTGCACGTCGCCGCCGATGGCAGCCTGTGGATCGGCACCGGCAACGGCGTGGCACGCTGGACCGGGCATGATTTCGAGCGGCTGCCTGCCGCTGCCCTTCCATCCAGTGTGGTCAACGGGCTCGCGAGCGCGGCGGATGGCACGCTCTGGATCGGCACGCCCCGCGGTGTCGGCATGCGGCGCCCGGACGGCGGCGTAGGCATCGCCAGCTTCGCCCCGGCCCGCCAGTCCGTACTCCAGGTTCTCCTGCGCGACCGGGCAGGAACGCGCTGGTTCGACATTCCCGAGGGGCTCGGTTTCGAGAGCGAGGCCGGCGTCACCGTGGCGCCGCTGTACAGCACGGCCGCGCGCGGCCTGGTCAGGCCGTCCTGGATCGAGGCGCGCGAGGATCGCGAGGGCGGGCTCTGGTTCGCCAGCAATACCAGCGGCCTGTGGTACCTGCCTCCGCAATGGCGCCAGTTCTCCGTGCTGTCGCGGCGCATCGATGATCCGTCCACGCTGGCCAATGCGCAGGTGCGAGGCATCGCGCCGGCGGCCGATGGAACGATCTGGCTGGTCGGCAGCGGTGGTGTGCTTGACCGGTTCGACAGCGAGACCGGAGCCGTCGAGCACGTGGCCGGTGACGTGGGCCAGGGGGTCGTCCTCGTGGCCGTGCTGGAAGACCGCCGCGGGCGTGTCTGGGTGACCTATCCGGACGGCCTTGCGCTGGTGGATCCACGCAGCGGGCGGGTCGATCGCTGGTCGGTGGACGGCGTCGATACCGCGCTTCCGGGCGACACCACGAGCCTGCTGCAAGCGCCTGATGGCCGGCTGTGGATGGCGGGCGAGGGGGGTGTGCAGGTCCGTGACGAGGCCGGCCGGGTGGCCATGAGTCTGGCCGCGGGGGATGGCCGCGGGTTGCCGGCAGGTGCGGTCGTCAATGCGCTGGCGCGCCCTCCGGGTGGCGACATCTGGCTGGGAACCTCGCATGGCCTGTTTGCCTGGCGCAGCGCCGGCTCGCGGCTCGAAGCGGTGCCGGGCGCCGGCGCCGGGCCGGTATACGGGGTGGCCTTCGACGTCCGCGGCAGCGTGTGGCTGGCGCGGTCCGGGGCCGTTGAGGTATTCGATACGGACACGCGCGGCCTGCACCGCAATGCCCGATTCGATAGCGCGACCGGTTTCCCGCAACTCGCGCCCAGCGGGATCACCGTCGATGCGAGCGGCGTAGCCTGGGTCACCAGTGTCCGCGGGCTCATCCGTGTCGATCCGCGCAGCCGTCGTAGCCGCATCTATGGCGTGCATGACGGTCTGCCCAGCCAGGAGTTCAGCGGGCCGCCGGTGGCCCGGCCCTCGGACGGCCGCATCCTCGCCGGTTCGCCCGAAGGGCTGGTGGTGTTCGACCCGGCGGCCGTGCGCCCGCGTCGCAGTGCCCCCCGCCTCGTTCTGGAACAGGTGGACGTCGCGCGCGATGCCGGGCGTATCGGGCTCGATGGCGCGCATGCCTTCTCGCTCGTGCATGGGGACCGTGATCTTCGCGTCCGCGCACGCCTGATCGCCTTCAACGACGCCTCGATGCATGCCTACCGCTTCCGCCTGCGCGGCTTCGATCCGGGCTGGGTGGACATCGGCCCTTCCGGCGAGCGCACCTTCTCGTTGCTGCCCTCCGGCGACTACCGGCTGGAGGTCATTGCCCGCACCGCCGACCCGGTCTGGTCGGCGCCGCTCGACCTGCGGTTCACCGTGCGACCGCCGTGGTGGAAAACCGGCTGGGCGGTCGCCTCGGGTGCCTTGCTGCTGCTTGTGGTCCTGTTTCTCGCCGCGCTCGCCTATCGCGACCGGCTACGGCGGCGTCACGCCTTCCTCCAGGCCGAACACGAGCGTCGCCATGCACAGGAAAGTTCGGAGGCCAAGACCCGGTTCCTCGCGACATTCGGGCACGAGGTCCGCACGCCGATGACCGGTGTGCTCGGCATGAGCGAACTGCTGATGGACACACCGCTCGATGCGCGGCAGCGCGGCTATGTCGGCTCGATACGCAGTGCCGGTGAACATCTCCTGCGCCTGCTCAATGACGCGCTGGACCTGGCGCGTATCGAATCCGGCCGGCTGGAACTCACCGAGGAACCCTTCGACCTGCACGCCCTCGTGCGCGATGTCGGTGCGCTGGTCGCGCCGCTCGCGCAGCGCCGCGGGCTCGGCTTCGAGCTGGAGCTGGCGGACGACGTGCCGCGTGGTGTGGTGGGCGACTGCAGCCGGCTCCGGCAGATCCTCCTCAACCTGCTCGGCAATGCACAGAAGTTCACCGAGCAGGGCCGGATCGGGCTGCGCGTCCAGCGGGCCGCAGACCGCCTGCGTTTCGAAGTGCATGACACCGGGCCGGGCCTGTCCGCCGAGCAGCAGTCGCGCCTGTTCCGGCGTTTCGAGCAGGCCGATGGCGCCCGCACATCGGCGCGCTATGGGGGTAGTGGTCTGGGTCTGGCGATCAGCCTTGAACTCGTGGAAGCCATGAACGGCCGTATCGGCGTGGAAAGCGAACCCGGGCGCGGCGCGTGCTTCCGGGTCGACCTGCCGCTGATCGAGGCGGACGTGGAGGCGGCAGGCACAGCGCCCGACACCATGCCGACGCTGCCTCATCTCTACCTGCTGCTGGTGGAGGACGACGCGACCGTCGCCGAAGTGGTGCTTGGTCTGCTGCGTGCGCAGGGTCATCGCGTGCGTCATGCGCCGCACGGGCTCGCCGCCCTGACCGAAGCGGCGGTGGAGAGCTTCGATGCCGCGCTGCTCGACCTGGACCTTCCGGGTATCGACGGCTTCGCGCTCGCGCGCCAGTTGCGGGCGAGCGGTTTCGTCGCGCCACTGGTGGCGGTGACGGCACGGGCGGACGCGGAGTCCGAACCGCGCGCCTTCGCGGCTGGCTTCGATGCCTTCGTGCGCAAGCCGGTGACCGGCAGGATGCTGGCGGCCGTGCTGGCGCGTGTCCTGAAGGCCAGGCCGGCAGAGTGAACCGCGCCGGGGTCAAGCCCGATGACCGGGCACCGCGCAAGCTGCCCCGCGTTTCACCACACCACGGCGTCGCCGGCTATTGCACCGGATGACCTTGCACCCGTCGAGGAGATCGGGCGCGCGAGTGCCTACCGCGCGCTGAGCGTGTGCACCGCGTCGACCAGCACCGCGACGTGGCCCGGATCCATGTCGGGTGACATGCCGTGGCCGAGATTGAAGACATGGCCATCGCGCGAGCCGCCGTTGCCGTCGCGGTACGCATCGAGTGCGTGGCCGACTTCGCGGCGGATCGCGTCCGGCGCGGCGTAGAGCGTCACCGGGTCGAGGTTGCCCTGCAGTGCGACGCGGCCACCGCTGCGGCGCGCCGCATCGCCCAGGTCCACCGTCCAGTCGACGCCCACGCCTTCGGCGCCTGTCGCGGCGAGCTCTTCGAGATAGGCGCCGTTGCCCTTGCCGAACAGGATCAGCGGCGCGGCATCCGCACCTTCGCCACGCGGCAGTTCGCGCGCGATGCGCTCGAGGTAGCGCAGCGAGAACTCGCGGTACATCGAAGGCGACAGCACCCCGCCCCAGGTGTCGAAGACCTGCAGCGCCTGCGCACCGGCGATGCGCTGCGCATCGAGATAGGCGATGACGGCGTCGGTGGTGACGTCGAGCAGGCGGTGCATCGCTTGTGGGTCGTTGAGCGCGAGCGCCTTGACCCGCGAGAAATCCTTGCTGCCGCCGCCTTCGACCATGTAGCAGGCGAGCGTCCACGGGCTGCCGGAAAAACCGATCAGCGGCACGCGCCCGCGCAGTTCGCAACGGATCAGAGCGACCGCGTCGGTGACGTAGCCCAGTTGCGCCGCCATGTCGGGAACGGCGAGCTTCGCGATGTCCGCGGCGCTGCGCACCGGGCGCTCGAACTTCGGGCCTTCGCCGTCCACGAAGTACAGCCCCAGGCCCATCGCGTCGGGCACGGTGAGGATGTCGGAGAACAGGATCGCGGCGTCGAGCGGAAAGCGTTCGAGCGGCTGCAGCGTCACTTCGCAGGCCAGGTCGGGGTTTTTCGCCATCGCGAGAAAGCTGCCGGCCCGCGCACGGGTGGCGCGGTACTCGGGCAGGTAGCGGCCGGCCTGGCGCATCAGCCAGACAGGCGTGCGGTCGACGGGCTCGCGACGCAGCGCGCGGAGGAAGCGGTCGTTCTGCAGGGGGGCATGGATCATGGGAACGTCGCTTCGGTTGAAGTGGGAATGTCGGCAGGAATACGAAGTGCCTGCTTCGGCTGTCGCGGAATGTCTGGAAGGCGTCGCGTCGCGGCCGTCGCTCGGATTGCACCCGCATGTACTGCGGAGCCATCAGCAGGAGGGCCCGGGGGAGGTGAGCTGCCGTTGCGCCGGCTCACGAGCGCGCTGCTTCGCCCTCCGCGAACATCAGCTGGAAGCCCCGCTTGAGCTGCGCGTCGCGGGCGGATTCAAGCGCGGCGAAAGCGGCGCCGCGTTCCAGGAACTGCTCGCGACGCACCGTGCTGCGGCCGCCGGTCTGACCAGACTCGCGCACCAGCGTCCAGCCGCCGAGCAGGTCGGGCTGGAGCATCAGCTGCACGAAACGCGGTGCCTCGTGGCCTTCAGGGCGTTGTTGCAGGAGCAGTCGCATCGACGGAATTGTACCGGCTGCGGCGCGGGCATCGTTCTGGCGGCGATGCGGCGGGAGACGCATTCAGCCGTTACGCAGCACCTCGAGCACGTCGGCCTGGGCGACGTCCCGCACGATCCGGGCCCGGCCGGTGCCATCCCACAGGATGAAGCGCAGCCCGGCGGCGTCGGCTTTCTTGTCCAGCCGCATGCGCTCGAACAGCGCCTGCGGCGACAGGCCCGCGGGCAGCCGCGTGGGAAGCCCGAGACGCTCGAGAAGCCGCGCAAGTGCTGTGGCATCGGCATCCGGCGCCAGCCCGATGCGGGCCGACAGACGCGCCGCCAGCACCATCCCGACGGCCACTGCCTCCCCGTGTACCAGTCCGTCGTGCGCGCCGGCATAGCCCTGTTCGGCTTCGATCGCATGGCCGAACGTGTGGCCGAAGTTGAGCAGTGCGCGTTCGCCCTGCTCGAACGGATCGCGTGCAACCACCGCGGCCTTGAAGTGGCATGAACGCACGACGGCTTCGGCGAGGGGCGCGGGTTCGCGGGTGGCCAGCGCCGCGGCCTGTGCCTGGATCCAGTCGAGGAATGCCGCATCGAAGATCGCGCCGTACTTCACCACTTCGGCCAGGCCCGCACGTAATTCGCGATCGGGCAAGGTCGACAGCGTCCGCGTGTCGGCGATCACCGCCGCCGGCGGATGGAACGCGCCGACCAGGTTCTTTCCGGCCGGCAGATCCACCGCGGTCTTCCCGCCCACGGACGAATCGACCATCGCGAGCAGCGTGGTGGGCACCTGCACGACGTCGACGCCGCGCATCCAGCTGGCCGCCGCATAACCGGCGAGGTCGCCGACGACACCGCCGCCGAGCGCGATCACCGTGGCATCGCGTGTCGCGCCCATGCGCGCGAGTGCATCGATGACATCGCGCCAGTGGTCGAGCGTTTTTTCGTGCTCGCCGGGTGGCAGCACGTGGCAGGAAATACGGATTCCCGGCCGGTGACGACGCAGCGAGGCGACGAGTACCGGCAGGAAGCGTGGCGCGACGTTCGCATCCGACACGATCAGCACATGACGGCCGCGCAGCGCCGCGGCCAGTGCGCTGCCTTCCGCGATCAGCCCGTCGCCGACGTGTATGGGGTACGGGCCGCGCGGGCTGTCGACGTCTAGGCGCCGCGTGGCGGCCGGCGTGCCGGGGATCGACAGCAGCAGCGGCAGCGCGCGCGTGATCGCTTCGGCCACGTCGGCGGGATCGCGGCCTGCGGTATCGAGGTGCAGATCCCCCACTTGCGCATAGAGCGGGCCCCGCTCGACTTCCATCGCCTCCATCGCGGCCCGGCGGTCGCCTTGCAGCAGAGGCCGGTCATCGGATTCTTCCAGGCGCCCGAGCCGCAGCGCGACCGGCGCGTCGAGATGGATCACGCAGGCCAGGCGACGAAGCCGGTCGCGCGTGTCCGCATCGAGCACCGTACCCGCACCGGCAGCGATCACCGCGCGTTCGCCCGCCAGCAGGCCTTGCAGTGCCGATGCTTCGATGGCGCGGAATGCCGCTTCACCGTCGCCTGCGAAAAGATCGGTGATCCGGCGCGCGGTGACGTGCTCGATGTGGTGGTCGAGATCGATGAAAGGCAGCGACAGCCGTGCCGCGAGCAGGGGGCCGACCGTGGATTTTCCGGCTCCGGTCGGCCCGATCAGCACCAGCGGGGAATGCGTCGTCATCCGGCGATTGTAGGGGCGACCCGCAGGGCGAGGATGTCGCCATGCGCGGGGTCGCGCATCGCATCGAGCCTTACGACGTGCTCCGCGCTGGCAGGCAGCATGCGCAGCGCCTGCCGGCTGACGCGTTCGAACAGTTGTACGAATCGTTCGACCTGCGCGCGATCCATCGTCATGCGGCCGGGGTTCGCGGCCTGCAACGACTGCTCCTGCTGCCAGCGCCAGCCGGGCACCACGTCGAACGACGGGGCCTGCAGCAGCAACAGGCGTGGCAGCCGCGACCATAGCGGCGTGTAATGCGTGGCGAGTGCGTCATTGACGTAATGGCGCCACACCCCCTCCGGGTCGTCATCGTGTTCCACCGCATTGAGCGGCTCGGCCAGCGCCACGCCGGCCTCAGCGGGCGTGCGCAGGAACCAGCCTTCGAAGATCACCAGGTCGCAACCACGCATCAGCGGCCACTGCGACCGCGGCAGGCGCCGGTCGGCGATCTTGTCGAAGCGGGGCAGGGCGACGGGCGTGCCAGCGAGCAGGGCGTCGATGACCTCGCAGGCCAGCGCGACCTCATGTGTTCCGGGCGGCCCACGCGTCGCCAGCAGCGGATGCACGCGCGTGGCGAGGCGCCGCCGCACGGGACGGTCGAGATAGAAATCGTCGATCGACAGCACCGCCACGCGAAGGCCGCGCCGTGCCGCCGCTGCGGCCACTTGCGAGGCGAGGGTGGACTTGCCGCTGCCCTGCAGGCCGGTGATCGCGAACGGTGACCCGCGATGGGCCAGGGCGATGTCGAGGATCGGCGCGACCATCGCGGAGGCGTGGCCGGCGGCCATGTGCAGGGGCGTGTCCATCGCCGCACAATATCGCGATGGATACGCCTGCCCTGCTCGCCGAAGCCCTTGCCACCTTCGACCGCCTGTTCGCCATGGCACGGGAGGCCGGTGAACCGGACCCGACCGCCATGGCGCTCGCCACCGCGACGCTCGACGCACGCGCATCGGTGCGCATGGTGCTGCTGAAAGCGCACGATGCACGCGGCTTCGTGTTCTACACCCATCTCGATGGCCGCAAGGGGCGAGAACTGCAGGCCAATTCACAGGCGGCGCTGCTGTTCCACTGGCCACGCGTAGCGCATGGCGTGCAGGTACGCATCGAAGGCGATGTCGAGATCGTCGCGGACGAAGAGGCGGACGCCTATTTCGCCACCCGCCCGCGCGTCAGCCGGATCGGCGCCTGGGCCTCGCGGCAATCCGAGACGCTCGAATCAGTCGAAGTATTCGAGCAGCGCCTGCAACAGGTCGAACGCGAATTCGCCGGCCGCGACATTCCGCGCCCGCCCCGTTGGGCCGGCCTGCGGATCCGGCCTGCACGGATTGAATTCTGGTACGGCGGTGAGTACCGGCTGCACGAGCGCTGGTCGTACGAGCGAGATGTCGCCGGCGATTGGCACAAGCGGATGCTGTACCCGTGACGGGCCCACAACGGATCATATGCCTGACCGAGGAGCCGACCGAAACCCTCTACGCACTTGGTGAACAGCGCCGCATCGTCGGCATCAGCGGGTTCACCGTGCGCCCCGCATGCGCACGACGCGAGAAGCCGAAGGTCAGCGCGTTCACCAGTGCGAAGACCGGTGAGATCCTGAAACTCCGGCCCGATCTGGCGATAGGGTTTTCCGACATCCAGGCCGACATCGCCGCGGACCTGATCCGCAATGGGGTAGAGGTATGGATCAGCAACCACCGCAGCATCGACGGCATCCTCGACTATGTCCGTCGACTCGGCGCGCTGGTCGGCGCCGCAGGCCGGGCCAATGACTACGCCGACTCGCTCGCCCGCGGTCTCGATGCGGTGCGTGAGCGCGCCGCGCGGCTGCCAGCGCGACCGAAGGTGTATTTCGAGGAATGGGACGAGCCGATCATCTCAGGCATCCGCTGGGTCGCCGAGCTGATCGAGGTGGCGGGCGGCGTCGACCTGCTGCCCGCGCGGTCGATCGAGCCGCTTGCGAAGCAGCGCATCATCGCGGATGACCGCGAGATCATCGATGCGGCGCCCGACATCATCATCGGGTCCTGGTGCGGCAAGAAGTTCCAGCCTGCTCGCGTCATCGCACGGCCTGGTTGGGATGCGATGCCGGCAATGCGCGATGGCGAGTTGCACGAGATCAAGTCGCCGCTGATCCTGCAGCCCGGCCCGGCGGCGCTCACCGACGGCCTGGCGGAACTGGAGCGCATCATCGGCGCCTGGGCGGCGAAGCGCGCCTGAAGCAGGATCAGCGCGGGAAAAACTCGCGCGTGAACCGCATCGTGGCGGTGGCGCCGCTGTCGCGCGCCACGTCGATGTCGAACCGGATCGTGTCCGGTGGGTCTATCGCCACCGTGCCCACATAGTCGAGCTGCCCGCCGATCCGCAATTCGCGCATTTCCACGGGATGTGTCTGGCCGCGCAGGTCGGTGGAGGTCGCACGGATGCGCATGGAGTTCGACGTCGCGGCTTCGTCCCCGTCGCGTCGCACGTTCACCAGCAGCATGGCGCGGCGCGGGGAGCGCTCGATGCCGTAGTCGCGCGCCACCCCTGCATCGAGCAGCGAAGTCTGCATGACGCTTCCCCGCAGCGTGAACTCGCCCAGGCGCACCATCGCCTCCTGCGATGCCGACGACGTGGTAGCCGGCGCGGGGGCGGGTGCCCGCGAATCGCAGCCGGTCAGCGCGAACAGAAGCACGAAAAAGCCGTTCCGATGATTCATTCGGCACCTACTCGTTGGCTGCGGACAGTTCGCCACCGCGGCGGGTCGCCGCATCGATCGCGCGATCCACCAGCGATTCAAAGCCATCGGCCTGGAAGGCCTCGATCGCCGCCTGCGTGGTGCCGCCCGGCGAGGTCACCCGCGCGCGCAGGGCAGCGGGCGACTCGCCGGACTGCAGGAGCATCGCGGCTGCACCGGCGATGGTCTGCCGCACCAGCAGGCTTGCGGATTCCGCATCCAGGCCCTGCCGTTCGGCGGCCGCCTGCATGGATTCCGCGAGCAGGAAGACATAGGCCGGCCCGCTTCCCGAGACGGCGGTGACCGCGTCCATCAGTGCTTCTTCGTCGATCCATACCGTCGGGCCGGCACTTCGCAGGAGCGCGTCGGCGGCCTTGCGTTGCGCGGCGGACACGGCGGGGGTCGCGAACAGGCCGCTGACGCCCTGGCCCAGCAGGGCGGGCGTGTTCGGCATCGCGCGCACGATCGCCCGGCCCGGGCCGAGCCAACGGCCGAGCTGCGCGGCGGTGATGCCGGCGGCGATGGACACGACGAGGGGATCTGCCGCCCCCGCCAGGGTCTCCAGTTCGGCGCATACCGACCGCATCACCTGGGGCTTGACCGCCAGCAGCCAGGTCGGCGCCCCCTTCGCCGCCTCCGCCGCGCTCTCGAACACCGCCACGCCGAAGTCGGCCGAGAGGCCATCGCGCAGCGCCTCCACCGGCTCGGCGACGCGCAGGGCCGATGCGGGCATCCCCCGGGAGACGAGGCCACCGACAAGGCTGCGCGCCATGTTGCCGCCGCCGATGAAGGCGACAGGGCCTTCAAGCCCGGGAACAGGGAAGGGGGGAGAAGTCATCGCGAGCCTGGTCGCCAACGGGAGGGGGAAGCATACGGAGTCGCGCCTTCCCCCAGCACAATTCCTGTCAGCTCCGCCCGGTTTCCGCCATCCGCTGCCGTGCGCCGAACAGGGCGGTGCCGATGCGCACCATTGTCGCGCCTTCCGACAGGGCGACTGCATGGTCATCGCTCATCCCCATCGACAGCGTATCGACACTGTCATGGCGATGACGCAGGGCGTCGAAAAGATCACGTGCGGCCCGGAACGCGGGGCGGCGTGCCTCGATCCGCGGATGCGGGGCCGGAATCACCATGAGCCCGCGGAGGAGCAGCGTCGAATGCGCTGCCACCGCATCGGCAAGCCCTTCGACGGCCTCGGGCTGGCAGCCGTGCTTGCCCGCCTCGGCATCGATGTTCACCTGCAGCAGCACGTTCAGCGGTGGCCGTGTGAGGGGCCGATGCAGGGCCAGTGCACCGATTACCGCCATGCGATCAACACTTTGCACCCAGTCGAAGGCCTCGGCCGCTTCCCGCGCCTTGTTCGTTTGCAGATGGCCGATCAGGTGCCAGACAGCCGGCTCCGGCAGGCCGCCTTCACGCAGTTCCTGCCGCTTGCGCAGCGCTTCCTGCACGTAGTTCTCGCCGAAGTCCCGCTGCCCCGCGGCCGCGAGTTCCGCGATTGCCGTCGCAGGTTGGTGCTTCGACACGGCGATCAGTGTCGGCATAGGGCATCGGGCTGCGGAAGCCGCGCTATAAAGGCGGCCGGAGACCTCGCGAAGGGCGTCGGCGAGCACGTCGGAGTCCTTGGGGTTCAGCCGGATTGGGCGGCTGGAGCGAGGGCTATACTGCCCCGGAGGGGTCGACCGGACCACATCCGCGTCGATCGGGTCATCATCGGTTTCGCGGGGCGCGAAGGGGACACGCATGGATATCGCCGAGCTGTTGGCATTCTCGGTCAAGAACAAGGCTTCGGACCTGCATCTCTCCGCGGGCCTGCCGCCGATGATCCGCGTCGATGGCGATGTACGTCGCATCAACATCCCCGCGCTCGAGCACAAGCAGGTGCACGCGCTGGTCTACGACATCATGTCGGACAAGCAGCGTCGCGACTACGAGGAATTCCTCGAGGTCGACTTCTCCTTCGAGATCCCCGGCCTGGCGCGCTTCCGCGTCAACGCGTTCAACCAGAACCGCGGCGCGGCGGCGGTGTTCCGCACCATTCCCTCCGAAGTGCTCACGCTGGAAGACCTCGGCTGCCCGCCGATCTTCCGCGAGCTCATCAACCAGCCGCAGGGCCTGATCCTGGTCACCGGCCCGACCGGTTCGGGCAAGTCGACCACGCTGGCCGCGATGCTCGACCACGTCAACAAGGGCGAGTACGCGCATATCCTCTCGGTCGAAGATCCGATCGAATTCGTGCATACCTCGCAGAAGTGCCTGATCAACCAGCGCGAGGTGCATCGTGATACGCACGGCTTCAACGAAGCGCTGCGCTCGGCGCTGCGCGAGGATCCGGACTACATCCTCGTCGGCGAGTTGCGCGACCTCGAGACCATCCGACTCGCGCTGACCGCCGCGGAAACCGGCCACCTCGTGTTCGGTACGCTGCACACCAGCTCGGCTGCGAAGACCATCGACCGCATTATCGACGTGTTTCCCGCCGGCGAGAAGCCGATGGTGCGCTCGATGCTGTCCGAATCGCTGCGCGCGGTGATCTCGCAGGCGCTGTTGAAGAAGGTGGGCGGCGGGCGTACGGCGGCGTGGGAAATCATGATCGGAACGGCCGCCATCCGTAACCTGATCCGCGAAGACAAAGTGGCGCAGATGTATTCGTCGATCCAGACCGGGCAGGCGCTCGGCATGATGACCCTCGACCAGCACCTGCAGGATCTCGTCAAGCGCGGCCTCATCCTGCGACAGCAGGCGCGCGAGTACGCTCGCGACAAGCGCCTGTTCGAATAAGGGCGTGCGTAAGAGGGCGCGTCGCCACCACGCGCCCTGAGAAACCCGGTGGCAGACGCAGGATGCGCACCCGTAACAGCGCGGAGAACCACCCGATGAGCACCGTTCCCAACCCCGCCAGTGCCACGCCGTCCGGGGCGATCGATTTCAGCTCGTTCCTCAAGCTGATGGCCCAGCATCGCGCCTCCGACCTGTTCATCACCGCAGGCATGGCGCCGGCGATCAAAGTGAACGGCAAGATCAGCCCGATCACGCAGACGCCGCTGACACCGCAGCAGAGCCGCGATCTCGTGCTGAGCGTGATGAGCCCGCAGCAGCGCGAGGAGTTCGAGAAGACGCACGAATGCAATTTCGCGATCGGCGTAGCCAACGTCGGCCGGTTCCGCGTCAGCTGTTTCTACCAGCGCAATCAGGTCGGCATGGTGCTGCGGCGGATCGAGAGCAAGATCCCGACGATCGAAGAACTCCAGCTGCCGGCGATCATCAAGACGCTGGCGATGACCAAACGCGGCATCATCATGTTCGTCGGGGCCACCGGCACCGGCAAGTCGACGTCGCTCGCCGCGATGATCGGCTACCGCAACAAGAACTCGACCGGCCACATCATCACGATCGAGGACCCGATCGAATTCGTGCACAAGCACGAGGGCTGCATCATCACGCAGCGCGAGGTCGGCATCGACACCGACTCGTGGGAAGCGGCGCTCAAGAACACCCTGCGCCAGGCGCCCGACGTGATCATGATCGGCGAGGTGCGTACGCGCGAGGGCATGGACCACGCGATCGCCTTCGCGGAAACCGGCCACCTGGTGCTCTGCACGCTGCATGCGAACAACGCCAACCAGGCGATGGACCGCATCATCAACTTCTTCCCGGAAGACCGCCGCGGCCAGCTGCTGATGGATCTCTCGCTCAACCTCAAGGGCGTGGTGGCGCAGCAGCTGATCCCGTCTCCCGATGGCAAGAGCCGCCGTGTCGCGATGGAGATCCTGCTCGGCACGCCACTGGTGCAGGACTACATCCGCGACGGTGAGATCCACAAGATCAAGGAAGTGATGAAGGAGTCGACCAACCTCGGCATGAAGACCTTCGACCAGGCCCTGTTCGAGCTCTACCAGGCTGGCGAGATCACCTACGAGGACGCACTGCGCTACGCCGATTCGCAGAACGAGGTGCGCCTGCGGATCAAGCTGGCGCAGGGTGGCGATGCCCGCACGCTGGCGGCAGGCCTGGATGGTGTCGGCGTCGCGGATATCCGCTGACGCTCCTCGCGTGCCTGGCTGCGAAGGCGCCGCAGGGCGCCTTCGTCGTTTCGGGAACCAGAGCTCTGCTGCGCCCGTTTGCCGGGCTAAAATGCGGCCATGTCCCTGCCCGACAACCCGACGCCGCTGGCGAACCATCTGCTGGTCGCCCTGCCGTCTCTCGCCGAATCCGGTTTCGCGCGCAGCGTCGCGCTCGTCTGCCAGCATGACGAGGACGGTGCCTTGGGCATCGTCGTCAATCGCGCCTCCGAATACACGGTGGGCGAGGTGCTGTCGCAGATGGGTTTCGATGGGGGTAGCGATTCCCTCCGCGCGCAGATCGTCCTCAATGGTGGCCCGGTGCATCGCGAACGCGGCTTCGTGATCCACGACGGCGGGACCCGCTGGGAGTCAACCCTCGCGATCAGTGACGATCTCTACCTCACGACCTCGCGCGAGATCCTCGAGGCCATGTCCCGGGGTGAGGGACCCGACCACGCGGTGATAGCGCTTGGCTGTGCAGGCTGGGGCGCGGGTCAGCTCGAGCACGAGCTCGGCGCCGACAACAGCTGGCTCACGGTGCCGGTCGAGCCGGACCTGCTGTTCGAGACACCGCTGGAGGACCGCTGGCAGGCCGCTGCCGGCCGCATCGGCGTCGACCTCTCCCGCATCACCGATTATTCCGGGCACGCCTGAGCATGGGCCCGGCCACCGTCCTCGGATTCGATGTCGGTGCACGCAGGATAGGCGTCGCTGTCGGCAGCGCTTTCGGCACCGGCGCGCGGCCGATTGCCGTGGTGGACATGCATGCCAGCGGTGCGGACTGGCCGGCAATCGAGCGATTGTGCAAGGAGTGGCGGCCGGACGCGTTTATCGTCGGCGACCCGATGACCATCGACGGTGGCGACCAGCCCGCACGCAAGCGCGCGCACGCCTTCGCGCGCGAACTCCATCGCCGTTTCGATACGCAGGTGCTGCTGGTCGATGAACGTTCCAGCTCGGTCGAGGCCACGCAGAGGTTCGCCGTGGAGCGTGCGCAGGGCAGCAAGCGCCGGCGCGATGCACAGATACTCGATGCCATTGCCGCGGCGATCATCGTCGAGCGCTGGCTGGCCGCGCCCCGCGAAGCGGTGGAACTCGAAGCATCCGTCATCGGATAACTCTCCATGCGACATCTGCTCACGCTCGATGGCCTGCCGCGGGCAGCGCTCGTCCACCTGCTCGACCGCGCCCAGCACTATGCGGACCACGCGGGGGATCCCCGCACGCTCGAAGGCTTCGCGGTCTGCACGCTGTTCTTCGAGCCGTCCACGCGCACGCGCATGAGCTTCCAGCTCGCTGCGCAGCGCCTGGGTGCGCACGTGCTGAACTTCGACGTGTCCACCTCGTCGGCGCGCAAGGGTGAGACCGCGCTCGACACACTGCGCAACCTCGAAGCGATGGGAGTGCGCGGTTTCGTCGTTCGCCATCAAGACGACGGCGCGGTAGCGATGCTGGCCGACGCTGCACAGCCGGGCACCGTGCTGATCAATGCGGGCGACGGGCGTAGCGCGCATCCCACGCAGGGGCTGCTGGACATGCTCACGTTGCGCCAGGCCAAGGGCGACCGCTTCGGTTCGCTCAAGGTCGCGATCGTCGGCGACGTACGCCACTCACGCGTGGCGCGGTCCGACCTGCACGCGCTGCGGGTGCTCGGGGTCGGGGACATCCGGGTCTGCGGCCCTGCGCCGCTGCTGCCCGACGCGGCGACGCTCACGGGTTGCCACGTAACGCAGGACCTTGACGAGGCGCTCGACGGGGTGGACGCGGTGATGATGCTGCGCCTGCAGCGTGAGCGGATGGAAGAGGGCCTGGTCGATTCGCTGGAGGCCTACCACCGCGGCTACGGGCTTACGCGGCAACGTCTTAGCTGCGCCGCGCCGGATGCCGTGGTGCTGCATCCCGGGCCAATGAACCGGGGGGTGGAGATCACCGACGAGGTCGCCGACGGACCTCAGTCATTGATACTGCGGCAGGTCGCCAATGGCGTGTCGATGCGGATGGCGGTCCTGCAGACGCTGCTGTCGCCCGACCCCTGACCAGCGACTGCTGCACGTGGCCTCGGGCGTCGACTAGGCCAGCGCTTCCGCTTCCCTGGTGGTCTCGCGTTGCAGTGCTTCGACCAGGGCGATGCGTTCCTCCTGGCGCCGCGGCAGTGCCACATCGATAGCCGCGATGCCGGCCATGTCGAGCGCCGCACCGCCCAGCATTGCCGCGCCCATCGCCAATGCCTCGGCGGACTGCAACACCATGCCCAGTGGAGCGCAGGGCGTAGCCCCCGAAAGCGCGGCCCGCGCCTGTTCGGGAAGTTGCCAGTACTCCGCCGCCTGTGATGTCAGGCCGCGTGCAATGCGCATGAACCCGTCCGCGAATTGCGGATCACCGGCGGCCGGTGTCAGCAGGGCTACCGATGCCATGCGCAGCAGCGCCGCCGCGCCCGTGCCGGCCACGACGCCAGCGAGTTGCGCTTCGCCGATGTCGCAACGACCAGGCGCCAGACGCCCGCACAGCCACGTGCAGGCTTCGACCTGCGGCCACAGGCGTTCGGCAGCGGCATGGCCGGGCTGGGTGGGATGGGCGCGCATGATCGGCCGCATCACGCTCGTCAGTACGACGTGTCGCAGGCCTTCGTGGCCGATGCGCTGCACTGCCTGCTGCAGGCTGCCTGCCGGCTGCCCGCGTTGGTAGAAAGCACTGTTGGCGACGCGCACCACTTCGCCGGCGATGGTGGGATCCCGTGCCAGCAGCGATGCCAGCTGTGCTGCGTCACTGTCATCGCGGCGCATGTCGGCGAGCAGCTGCGGTACGAGTGCGGGCAGGCGCGGCATGCGACGAACGTCGAGCCGGCCCGCGATCATGCGAAGGTGATGCAGGGCTTCCTCAACGACACCGGGATTGCCCGGCCCGCACTCCGTACCCATGACGTGCGCCACGAAACGATGGGTGAGGTCGGGTGTCGTGAGTGCAGCCGGCGCGTGGGAAGACGCGCAGGGCGATCCCTCCACCGGGAAGGCGTCATCGTCACCCGGCAACGTCGGGCGTCCCTGCAGGCGTCGAAGCAGGCGCGAAATCATGGTGTTCCCCCGCGCCGACTATGGACGCCGTGCGCGGGATCGGCAAGGCGCCGTGCGTGCGGCGCATCACTGTTCAGGTGCCTGCTCAGCGGAGCAGGAAGATCGTCGCCAGGCCAAGGAACGAGAAGAATCCCATGACGTCGGTCACTGTCGTCAGGAAGATGCTGCTCGCCAGCGCGGGGTCGAACCCCAGACGTCGCAGGGTGAGCGGTACGAGCACGCCCGCGATGGCAGCGGAGAGCTGGTTGATCGTCAGCGCGACGGCGATCACCAGTGACAGCGCCGCGCTGTGGAACCACAGGAACACCACGACGGCCAGGATCGTCCCCAGCGCGATGCCGTTGAGCAGGGCGACCTGTGTCTCCTTCCACAGCAGGGCCTTGAAGTTGGAGCTGCCGACCTGGCCCAACGCAAGGCCGCGCACCATCAGCGCCAGTACCTGCGTGCCCGCGTTGCCGCCCATGCCCGCCACGATCGGCATCAGGATGGCGAGCGCGACGATCTGGTCCAGCGTGCCTTCGAACAGGCCGACCACGGCGGAGGCCAGGAAAGCGGTCGCCAGGTTGATGGTGAGCCAGGCCAGCCTGCGCTTGGTCGCGCGTCGCACCGGGCTGAACAGATCCTCGTCCTCGTCGAGGCCGGCAGCGGACAGCGCCTGGTGTTCGGCCTGCTCGCGGATGATGTCGACCACGTCATCGATCGTGATGCGGCCGAGCAGGATGTTGCTGCCATCGACCACCGGTGCGCTGAGCCAGTCATGGTCGGAGAACTTGCGTGCGACTTCCGGTGCGTTCTCGCCCACGTCGATCGCGCCCTGCTCGTCGTCGATCAGGCGGTTGATCGGTGTGCCGGGTTCGTGTGTCAGCAGCGCGGACAGCGCGATGCGGCCGAGGTACTGGTGGCGGCGGCTGACAACGTAGAGGTGGTCGGTGTGTTCGGGCAGTTCGCCGCGCAGGCGCAGGTAACGCAGCACGACTTCGATGGTGGTGTCGGCGCGCACCGTCACCACGTCGGGGTTCATCAGGCGGCCGGCGGTGTCCTCCGGATACGACAGCACCTGTTCCAGGCGCTCGCGGTTCTCGCGGTCCATCGACAGCAGCACCTGCTCGATGACGGCATCGGGCAGGTCCTCGACGAGGTCGGCGAGGTCGTCGATGTCGAGATCCTCGACCGCCGCGACGATCTCGTCCGGGTCCATCTCCGCCAGCAGGCCTTCGCGGACTTCGTCGCCGACATGCACCAGCACTTCGCCGTCGTCCTCGGCGTCGACCAGCCCCCAGACCACCGTGCGCTTGGCTGGCGGCAGCGATTCGAGGAGGTTGCCGATCTCGGCGGGCGAAAGGGTGTTGACCAGCCGCCGCACCGGGCCCAGACGGCCGCTGTCGAGCGCATCCGACAGCAGCCTGAGCTGGCGCGCGGTCTTCTCGTGGCGGAGGGATTCGGCCATGCGGGTTCCGGCGGGCAGCGAAGCCTGGGCTCCTGGGCGAAGCCGCACCGGCGGCGTGTAGCGCCGCGACAGGCGACCGGGGTCAGCGGTTCATGCCGGCATTATCTCCCGCGGATGCCGGCATGCACAGCCTTGGAGATCAGATGCTCGCCTGGCGCATCCAGCGCTCGATACCCGCGCGGTCGCGTGCGCGTACGAGTGACGAGGCATGTGCCTGCAGCGCCGCGTGGTCGCACCGTCGAATGCAGCGGCGCACTTCGAGCATGGTTCCCGGATGCAGGCTGAAGTCCGTCAATCCGAGCGCCAGCAGCAGTGGCGCGTACTCCGCCGCGGCGGCCATCTCGCCGCAGACGGCTACCGGCACGCCATGGCGTCGGCCCATGCGGATGGTGTCGCGGATGACCCGGATCACGGCGGGATGCAGGGGGGTATAGAGCCGGCCAAGACCTTCGTGGTTGCGGTCCACCGCCAGCAGGTACTGCACCAGGTCGTTGGTGCCGAGCGAAATGAAATCGACGTCGCGGATGAAACCCGACAGCGCGAGCGCGGCGGCGGGCACCTCGATCATCACGCCCAGTGGCATGTCATCGGAAATCTCGCGGCCCTCGGCACGCAGCTCGGCCGCGACGCGCGCCACTTCCGCACGCACCTGCATGATCTCCTCGCGACAGGTGATCATCGGCACGAGCAGGCGGATGCGACCGTATGCGGAGGCTCTCAGAAGGGCGCGCAATTGCGTCGCGAACAAGCCCTTGCGCACCAGCGAAAGGCGCACGCCCCGCAAGCCCAGTGCCGGATTGGGCTCGTCGCGCAGGGCAAGGCCGGTGCGATCGGTCTTGTCCGCCCCGACGTCGAGCGTCCGGATGGTGACGGGGCGCCCACTCATGCCCATCACCACATCGCGGTAGACACGGAACTGCTCATCCTCGTCCGGCAATTCGTTGCGCTGCAGGAACAGGAATTCGGTGCGATACAGGCCCACGCCCGCCGCTCCGAGCGCATGGGCTTCGGCGACGTCCTCGCGCGATTCGGCATTGGCGAACAGGCGGATGTCGACACCGTCGAGGGTGCGCGTCGGCTCGCGGCGCAGGCGTGACAGCGCGCGCTTCTCGCGCGCATGCAGCCGCTCGCGTTCGCGATGGGCGCGCAGGTCGTCTCCGTTCGGTTCGACAACGACCAGACCCGTGCCGCCATCGACGATCAGGGCATCGCCATCATTGACCTGGTCGAGTGCCGCGCCGGCATCCACCACCAATGGCAGATGCAGGCTGCGGGCGAGGATGGCGCTATGCGAAAGCGGGCTGCCCCCGGTAGTGACGATCGCGATGACGCCCTGCGCCTGCAGTTGCGCAAGCTCGGCCGGCGCGACCGTCTCGGCCACCAGCACTTCGCCGGCGAAGCCGCGCAGTTCGCAGTCGCGCCGATGCAGGGCGGCATGCACGCGGCCGATGACCTGGTCGATATCCTCGACCCTACTGCGGAAGTAGGGGTCATCCATCGCCTCGAACACCGCGGCGAGGCGGTCGCGTTGCACGCGCAGGGCGTAGTCGGCGCTGAAATGGCGCACGCGTACCAGCTCGTCGAGGCCCTGCAGCAGTTCCGGATCGTCGAGCAATAGCGAATGCAGGTCGAGAAATTCGCCGATTTCCTGCGCGAGTGCTCCATGCAATCGCGCGCGGAGCGCGTGCAATTCGTCACGCACCGTGGCGATGGCGGCATCGAGCCGCTGGTGTTCCGATTCCGCAGCCGCAGGATCGACATGCTGCTCGGCAATCTGCAGGGCATGCGGCAGGCGGATGCGTGCGCGGCCCAGTACGGTGCCCCGCGACGCGCCCTGGCCCTGGAGCGACTGCCGCATACGGTCAGCTGCCCTCGTCGAAGCGACGATCGAATAAAGCACTGACCGCGTCGGCGGCGTCCTGCTCGTCCTCGCCTTCCACGCGCAGGCGCACCGCAGTGCCCTGTCCGGCCGCCAGCAGCATCACACCCATGATGCTCTTCGCATTCACCTCGCGGCCCTTCGCGGTGAGCGTGCAGCTGCTGCGGTACTGCGACAGCAGCTGTACGAGCTTTGCGGTGGCGCGCGCATGCAGCCCAAGGCGGTTGGAGACGATGAGTTCACGTTCGATCATGGGGGAATAGTTCGAATTGTGATGGTAGGTTTCGATGGCGATGGGCGGCAGGACTGGCCGGGACCCGCGCAACCACCCGTAGTGGCGGCTCAGATGTCGTCGAGGTGTACACCGTTGCGACCGCCCGTGGCCGCGACGGTGGACAGGGCATCGAGGTCGAGTTCGGC
>SCUY01000009.1 GCA_004322525.1 Lysobacter sp.
GGTCGCCTGCCGGGCCAGGTTCACCTGCTCGGTTTCGTGGATACCGGGCGCGTGACCATCAACCGGAACCCGTGGTTCGCCGGTAGCAATGATCGACGCCTGAGCGCGACCGGAAAGCCCTTTCAGCAGCAGGCGGGCCTCAAGCGTCGCCAGGTAGCCTTCGTCGCCGAAGGCCTCGCCCTGCGGATAGGCGCGCACGCCATCCATGCCGCCCAGAACCAGTTTTTCCGACGAATCCAGATTTTTTGAAGCCCACTGCGCGGTGACACCGCCATAGAGGGACAGCCTGTCGGTGACACGCTGCAGCCTCGTCGCATTGGCCCAGAGTTTCTGGTACGCGCCATTGCTGCGCGCGGTGAGCGCATCCAGCGCGAGCGCCCCCGGTGTCTGGAGGTCGAGAGTGCCGGAGGAGAGGCTCACGAAGAAGGTGCTGAGGCCACCGCCGCCAAAGCCGTCGCGATGATTGCCATAGAGGTTCGCCGTCCCGACGCGCGCGGTCCTGTCGGTCCTCGCCTGGACGAGGTCGATGACGTCCCGGAAATTCCTGTGGTCGTAGGTAAGCCCGGCGTACAGATTGGTGTCGCGCGAGCGGATCAGCGGATAGATGCCATAGATGCTGGCGACGTCCGCGCTGCCATGCGCACGCAGCGGTTTGAACTGCTTGCCGAGTTCGTAGTCCAGATGGCTGTAGGCGACGCCGGCCGTCGCCCGGCCGAACTGCATCTGGTAGGACGCGCGCCCGTAGCGAAGCCCGGAACCGGAGCCGAGCACACGGAGCGATGCCACGTCGCCGCGGCGGAGCGGATTGTTGAGGTTGACCGTCGCACCCAGGCGGTATTCACCGGTGTACGGATTGCCCGCATTGTCGGCATCGATGCTGCCAGTCACGCGACGCCCCGGCGCGACATCGACGATCAGATCCGAGCTGCCGGGCAGCGTTCCGGGCACGAGTGTCGATGTGACCTTGACGCCGGGAAGGTCCGAGAGCAGCAGCAGACGGCTTTCCAGCGGCGCGATGGTGATGGGGTCGCCACTGTGCAGGCCATCCAGAAGACCGTTCGCGAGGCCGTCCGACAGACGACTGTGATTGCGCAGTGTCACCTGTCCGTAATTGCCCTCGCTGATCGCAAGGGTCACGACATGGTCGGCAATACTCTGCGCGGGAAGGTAGGCAAGGGCGACGAAGTATCCGTGCTGGCGATAGTGCGCGGTGATACGCGCCGCCATGGCCTGGAGATCGGCAAGGGTCAGTTCCGAGCCCGGCGTGAAGCCGGCGATCGCAATCAGCTGCTGCGCCGTGTACACACGCGCTCCGGTCACCCGCAGTTCGCGGACGAGCACCCTGACCGAATCGGCATCGGGCGCGACGGGCGCCGTGGCTTCTTCGATCCGGATATCAGGCGCGCTCTGCGGCCGGTCCGGTGTGGCGGGCAATTGCCTGAGCTGGGTGCCTGCGCCGGGAAGCTGCTGTGCCAGCAGACTTTCGCTCAGCGCGAGAAGCATCAAAGGCCATAGTTTCGTTTTCATGCGCTGTGTCCTCCGCCACCAGGGGTGTCGGTTGAAGTGGTTGTCCGTCGAGCCCGCGTCGATCGCAGATGCCGTCCGACAAGGCGAACGACATCCTGCGGACCCCGGGCGCCATGCCCGTCGCAATGGGTGCAAAGACATAAGAAGCGGTGCATGCATCGTGGCCGGGTCGCTCAGGCACGTCGCACGCCTGCTCGCGTTGCGACGCCCCCTTCATGCAACCCGGCACAAATGCTGATGCCGCGTGTCGACAAGCAGAACGCTTGCCAGTTGGATGAGGCCTCCCCGTCATCCGCAGCCCATGAACGCGCTCGCGGACGTGAGGCTCGTGTGAGAGCACCGAGTGTGCGTTCAGATCCGGCTACACAAGTGTGGACAGCTTGGCGGAACGGGGATGCCGCGGCGATGCAATCGTTTGGCGGCTACGTGGGTGTCGATGGTGAACAGACTGCCTGCTGCGCATTTACCTGGGCACCTGCGTGCCGCGCGTGCAGTCTGAGGCGGCGGCCCACCTGGTTCCGCAGTACTGGCTGCGGGCCGATCCTTCGCCGCGTGCCCAAGGTCATCACTGGCTTGATTTGTACGCGGGCACCCCCATAAGGCCAGCTTCCGTTGACCGGTTCCGTGACCATGCCCCTCTATGCCTTCGAATGCTCCGCCTGCGGCCACGGCTTCGATCGCCTGCAGAAGCTGAGCGATCCGGATCCGACGGACTGCCCGAAGTGCCACGCGCCGCAGGTCAAGCGCCAGTTGACGGCGCCGCAGTTCCGGCTCGCCGGCGGTGGCTGGTACGAGACCGACTTCAAGAAGGACGGCGATAAAAAGCGCAACCTGGCAGGCGACTCGTCCGCGCCAAAGGAATCCGGCGGCGGGTCGGAGCCGAAGGCCGACAGCAAGCCGGCCGAATCGAAGCCAGCGGCGCCAGCGCCATCGGGTACCTCGTCCAGTGCCCCATCGGGTTCGTCGGGTTCGGCAGGCTCATCAGGCAGCGCCTCGACACCCTCCTGAGCCGCAAGCTGCGCAATCGCCCGCTCCATCCGGCGGCAGGGCGAGCATCGGGCGCCCGCAAAGGCGCGGCGCTAAACTAGTTGGCTCATCCGCGCCCGTTCGGGGCGCGAGCCGGAGCCTCCATGCGTACCCATTTCTGCGGCCTCGTCGACGAGCGCCTGATCGGCCAGACCGTGACCCTCTGCGGCTGGGCCGACGTCGCCCGCGACCTCGGCGGCATCTGTTTCATCGATCTGCGCGATCACGAAGGTATCGTCCAGGTCGTCGCCGAGCCGTCCAGCGACGAAGGCAATGCCGACGTCATCGCTGCTGCCACGCATGTCGGTTACGAGGACTGCCTGCGCATCACCGGCACGGTCCGTGCGCGGCATTCGGTGAACGATCGCATCGCCACCGGCAAGGTCGAGGTCGTCGCGACGCGCATCGAAGTGCTCAACAAGGCCGAGCCGCTGCCGTTCCATGCCCACGAGAATGCCGGCGAGGACATCCGCCTCAAGTACCGCTACCTCGACATGCGTCGCCCCGCAATGCAGCAGATGATGCGCACCCGCATCAAGCTGGTGCAGTCGTTGCGCCGTTATCTTGACGAGCGTGGCTTCCAGGACATCGAGACGCCGATCCTGACCAAGGC
>SCUY01000050.1 GCA_004322525.1 Lysobacter sp.
CCCGCCCACGACCACCTTGAAGCCGTTGTAGTCCGGCGGGTTGTGGCTGCCGGTGACCGAGACGCAGGAGCCTGCGCGCAGGTGATAGGCGCCGAAATACGTGAGCGGCGTGGGCGCGAGGCCGATGTCGATGACGTTGCGGCCCGCACGGGTGAGGCCGGTGATCAGGCTTTCGCTCATCAATGGGCCAGACAGGCGGCCATCGCGTCCGACCACGATGTCGCGCAGGCCCTGCTCCTGCATCACGCTGCCGATCGCCTGCCCGATCAGTTCGGCCACGCCGGCATCAAGGCTCTGGCCGACGATGCCGCGGATGTCATAGGCGCGGAAAATGCCGCGGTCCACCGCCAGCGAAGTGGACACCGCGACCGCCTTCGCGGGAACGGGCGGCGGTGGCATGGCGGCAGGACGCATGACGTCCGCGAGCGTCGGGGCATCGCTGCCGTCGTGGCTGTCGGGCTCATGGCGAACGCGTGCCATCCACCGCGGTGCCGCCGCGGCGGCTCCGGCGAACAGGAGCATCAGCGCGGCGGCCACCAGGCTGCCGACCGCGCCCAGGCCGAACGGACCATTCGCGGTATCGGGCACCGCGGCGGCGATGCGCAACTCGCTGCCCGGCACCTTGGCCGCGAGGAATTCGCCACTGCCGGCCAGCGCTGCATCACCATGCTCGGCCAGCGTCGCGGAGCCCTGGCGCAGGGCGATATAGGCATCCGCGGGTAATGCGGGAGACTGGATGCCGGTGACGAAATCCTCCAGGGGCAGCTGCACGGAGGCGACCATCGGCTGGTTCCGCGCGGTCACCGTGGCGGCGAGCACGATGTAGCGCGCCCCGCCTTCCCGCACCGCCCATGTCGCCGGCTTGCCGCTGGCGATCGCCGCCTCCAGCGCCGCCAGACGCCCGTAGCTGCCGCCCTTGCCGCCCGGCTGCGCAAGCTTCCGGTAGGCCTCGTCGAGATCCGACGATTGCACGCGCCCCTCGCCCGCGCCTTTCCAGCCGGCCGTGAGCTGCGCAGCCGCCTGCGCCAGATCGCCACGTGCCAGGGCGCCGCGAACGCCGGCGCTCGCCAACCGCTCGGCGAACCGGCGGTGGGCAGCCACCAATGCATCCTCCGCCCCCTGCACTGCCAGGTCGCGCACCTCCTCGACCGCTCCCAGCCGGCGACCGTCGCGATACTGCTGCCACGCGCTCCAGCCGAACCAGCCAGCCAGCAACAGCGCGACGACCGCGACCGCGGGCAAGACCTGGCCGGCACGATCGACGGCGGAACGGACGGGGCTCGGCTGGCTCATGCGGAACACTCCTGGCAGTCAGCGCACGCCGGTGTGGCCGAAGCCACCCGATCCGCGTGCACTCGATTCGAATTCGTCGACGACGTCAAAACGCGCGCGCACGACAGGCAGCACGACGAGCTGGGCAATGCGGTCTCCCGGCTCGATCGTAAAAGCCATGCCGCCACGATTCCAGACGCTGACCATCAGCGGGCCCTGGTAATCCGCGTCGATCAGCCCGGTACCGTTGCCCAGCACGATGCCGTGCTTATGCCCCAGCCCGGATCGCGGCAGGATGACGGCACACAGCGCGGGATCGCCGATGTGCATCGACAGGCCGGTCGGCACCAGATGCGTCGCGCCGGCGCCGATGTCCAGCGGAGCGTCGAGCGCTGCACGCAGGTCCAGCCCGGCGCTCGCGGCGGTGGCGTATTCGGGCAGCGGCCAGTCCGCGCCGTAGCGCGCGTCGAGCAGGCGCAGCTGGATGGCGTGGACACTCATGCGAATCGTGCCTCGATGAGGTCGAGCAGGGCGTCGGCGAGTTCACGCTTGGGCGCGGGGCCGAGCGAGGTCGCGCCGTCGGTGGCGAATACGGTGAGGCGGTTGTCGTCGCTCTCGAAGCCGCCGCCGGCAATGCCGACCTGGTTGGCTGCGATCAGGTCGACGCGCTTGGCCGCGAGCTTGCCGCGGGCGTAGGCCTCGACATCGTGCGTCTCGGCGGCAAAGCCGACCACGACGCGTGGCCGCCGCACATGCACGGCGACCTCAGCGAGGATGTCGCGGGTGCGCACCAGCTGCAGGCTCAAGCCGTCCTGCCCGGCCTGCTTCTTGAGCTTGCACGGCGAGGCCGATACGGGCGTGTAGTCAGCCACCGCGGCGGTACCGATGTAGAGATCGCACGGTAACGCGCCGATCACCGCGGCATG
>SCUY01000051.1 GCA_004322525.1 Lysobacter sp.
TGCGGGTCCTCTAATAGGAACCGCCCGCGGTCGCTGGTGGGCGCGGGCGATCAGGTGGTGCCCACCAGTCGATCCTACACCCGGGCCGCGCATGCAAAAGACAGGCCCGCCGAAGCGGGCCCTGGGCACGACAAAGACGGAAAACCGTCACGTGCCGGCAGGCTTATCCCGCAGTTCGCGCCGCAGGATCTTGCCGACGTTGGTCTTGGGCAGCTCGCTACGGAATTCGACCAGGCGCGGCAGCTTGTAGCCGGTCAGGTTCTCCCGCGCATGGGCCATGACCTGGTCGGCGGTGAGGGCAGGATCCTTGCGCACGATGACCACCTTCACCGCCTCACCCGACTTGTCGTCCGGCACGCCTACCGCTGCCACTTCCAGCACGCCCGGCATCATCGCGATCACGTCCTCGATCTCGTTCGGATAGACGTTGAAACCGGAGACCAGGATCATGTCCTTCTTGCGATCGACGATATAGAAGAAGCCGCGTTCGTCCATGCGCGCCATATCGCCGGTATGCAGCCAACCTTCGGCGTCCATCACTTTCGCGGTCTCGTCGTCACGCTTCCAGTAGCCGCGCATCACCTGTGGCCCCTTGATGCACAGCTCGCCCACGTCGCCCGCCGGTAACCGGCGCCCATCGTCATCCTTGATGCAGGCGTCAGTGGAGGGGATCGGCAGGCCGATGGCACCGTTGTATTCGGGTAGGTCCATCGGATTGATGCAGGCGGCGGGCGACGTCTCGGTGAGGCCGTAGGCTTCGACCAGCGTGCAGCCGGTCACCTGCTTCCAGCGTTCGGCGACCGCGCGCTGCACCGCCATGCCCCCCCCGAGGGTGAGATGCAGGCCTGAAAAGTCGACATTCGAGAAGCCCGGTGTATTGAGCAGCCCATTGAACAGTGTGTTGACGCCGGTGATCGCGGTGAACCGGACCTTGTGCAGCTCCTTCACGAACGCCGGCATGTCGCGCGGGTTCGTGATCATGTGATTGAGGCCGCCGAACTTCATGAAGACAAGCCCGTTCGCCGTCAAAGCGAAGATGTGGTACAGCGGCAAGGCGGTGACGATCGTCTCTTCGCCGTAGCGGATGTTCGTTCCGATCCACGCGGCCGACTGCTGCATGTTGGCGACCAGGTTGCGATGGGTGAGCATCGCGCCCTTCGCCACGCCCGTGGTGCCGCCGGTGTATTGCAGAAACGCGATGTCTTCCGGCCCGATGTCGATGCCGGCATCGTTGAAGGCATGCCTGCCACCGGCCTCCAGCGCCGCATTGAAGCGCACCGCATGCGGAATGTCGAAGTCGGGCACCATCCGCTTGACATAGCGAACGACGAAATTCACCACTGCGCGCTTGGGGAAATCGAGCACGTCGCCCAGCGCGGTGGTGACCACGTGGCGCACGTCCGTATCGCCGATCACTTCCTGGACGGTATGCGCGAAGTTGTCCATCACGAGGATGGCGACGGTGCCCGAATCCACCAGCTGGTGGCGCAACTCGCGCGCGGTATACATCGGGTTGACGTTGACCACCGTCAGGCCTGCACGGAGGATGCCGAAGAGTGCGATGGGATACTGCAGGCAGTTCGGCATCATGATCGCGACGCGATCGCCGCGCTTGAGCTTGAGCTCGCCTAGCAGGTACGCCGCGAACAGTGCACTCAGACGGTCGACTTCGGCGTAGTCGATGACCTTGCCCAGACTCGAGAAAGCGGGCCTGTCGCGGTACTTGGCGATCGCACTTTGCAGGACGGAAACGATCGACGGAAATTCGTCCACGTCGATCTCTGCCGGAACACCGGCGGGATAGCTCGCCAGCCACGGCCGCTCTTGCGTCATGCGATTCCCCTTCATCGCCTCCGTCATGG
>SCUY01000052.1 GCA_004322525.1 Lysobacter sp.
GCCACGAACTCGGCCTTCACCACCGGATACACGTCGGTGTTGCTGGAGAACTTGGCGATCCACTTCCGTCCTTGATCGGTCAGTGTCGCCTTCGGGCGCGCGCCGCCGATCGAGGTGCCGTGCTGGAGGGCCTGCGCCAACTCTGGCGACAAGGGCAGGCCCTGTTCCACCCGCGCGGCGCTGTCCAGCAGTTCTTCGAGCGTGGCATCGCCCACCTGGCGCGGTTTGTAGTCGGTCGCGGAGACCTGGAAGTCCAACGCACCGATGCGGTCGGATCCCGATTGCAGCAGATAGCTCAGCTCGTCCAGCACCGCGGTGTCCGCCTGGGGGCCGGCATGGCCCAGCAGACGGTTGAGGATGACCCGTCGGCCCCACGCATCCGGCGCGGCGTCGCGCAGGCAGCCGGGCATGGCCAAGCCGGTCAGCAGTGGCAGCAGGCCAGCTTGCAGCGGCAGTTCCGGCAGGTATAGCGGGATCGCGTCGGTGCGGGCCAGATAGCTGCGGCCGTAGTTGAACTGCAGGCCTGCCGGCGTCGGCGCCAAGTACCCGGCGACCACGGGCTCGTTTTGCCCCGGCAGCCACACCCAGGCATAGGCCTCGCGCGGCGATTTGCGGGGGATTTCAGAAGTCATCTTTCACCTCCCCGCGCGGCGCGTGCACGCCCTTGGGCAGCAACGAAAGCCGTGCCTGCGCCTCGCGGGTGCGCGCCTGCAACGCGCCCAGCTCCGGCTCGAACAGCGGTACACCGAGGATGGCGGCCAGTTCGAACACCACGCCGATCTCGCAGCGCGGTTCACCCTTCTCGATGCGGCGAAGCAGGTCGCGGGAGATGCCGGCGCGCTCTGCCAGTGCCTGTGTGCCCATCTTCTTTTCGATGCGCGCCGCGCGCAGGGTGGCGCCCAGCAGGGTCAGCGCCTGTAGGCTGTAGCGGGAAAAGCTGCGGACCGGGGGCTTGGCCATGGATTGAATATAGGCTTATTGATAAGTCAAATAAAGCAATATGACTTATCAATAGGACATTTTGCCTGCCTTTCGACTTCCACATGCCAGAGTGTAGGAGGGCTCAGACGCCTCCTGCGATCAGGCAACCCGTCAATCACGGCGGGAACGTTCTGACCATCAAGGCCATGCCCCCGGCGCCCGGGCCACGATTCTTGGGGTCACGTCGCACCCTTCTCGATCAGAGCAATGATCTGGCGCTTCTGCTCCCCGTCAGCATGCGCGACCGCCCTGAAGCGGCCTGGCGACAATTTCCGGCGATGGCGTGGGAGACGGCCGGATCCGGACCGAGCGCCATCCGCTGCGTCGCGCCGCTGCGTCGCGACGCAATTACGGCTGTGTTGGACCGCTCGGAGTTGGCTAGCGGCAACTTGGCAGCGAGCTACCGGGACCCGAGCGCGTCCGTATCGGGAGAAGCGGTGCGCCGGCGTCGCGCCCCTCCAACACGTTTACTTCGTGAGCGAAACCGTGCCGCGCATCATCGAGGAGTGGCCCGGGAACGAGCAGAAGAACTCGTAGGACTCGCCGGCCTTGAGCTTGGCGACCGGGATGTTCACCACGGTCGACTGCCCACCGCCCACCAGCTTGCTCGCCGCGATGACGCGTGCGTCGCCGGCCTTGACGTAGTTCGCCGCCGCGCCGGACTTCATGCCGTCGGCGCCCACGCCCGCCATGTCGGTGGCCTTGGTGACGACGAGGTTGTGGCCCATCACCGCTACTGGCAGCTGGCCGGTGTGCTTGAGCGTGACCGTGAACTGCTTGCAGCTCGACGGCACCGCGATCGTCTTGGTGCTGAACTGCATCGCGTCGTTGGCCTGCACGGTGGTGGCGCAGGTGGCGGCAGCGGCGGTGTTGCCGTACGCGGCGAAGCCGAGCAGGGCAAGGAACCCGGCGATGTGGGTCGTGTTCTTCATGTCCGTTCCAGTCGATGTGTCTGTGTGTGGAGGTGAGTCTGGGTGCCGGTGCGGTTGCGCGCTTTGATCCGGATCAGTTCCGCCGTGCAGATCGATTCAGCCGCGGATCAGTGACCGGACTTCGGGTCCATCGGGGTGTCGCTGGCGAACACGCGGTCCTTGTCCTCGCCGTTGACGTAGAGGAAGCCGACTAGGCCTTTCTCGAGTCGCGACAGCGCGTGGTCGACCAGCAGGTAGCGGCCCGGGTGCTCGACCTTGAACTCCACCATCGTCGCGCCGCCCGGCGGTACCAGCGTGGTCTGCACGTTGGTGAGCGGCGGGCTGGTGAGCGAGGCGAGGTTGAACACGCGGTCGAACACTTCGCCGATCACGTGGAAGCTGGAGGTCAGGTTCGGGCCGCCGACCCCGAAGAAGATGCGAACCGTTTCGCCGGTATTGGCTTCCATCCTGAACGTCTTGGTCAGCGCGTCCATCGAGCCGTTGAAGGTCATGTGCTCGGGCTTCTCATCGAGCAGCTTGTCGAGCGAGAACTCCTGCATGCCCTTGCTGCCGTGTTTCTGCGCGGTGTAGAGCTCGCCCTGCATGACGTAGAACTCGCGGTCGACCTTCGGCAGGCCGCCGGTCGGCTCGACCAGGATCATCCCGTACATGCCGTTGGAAATGTGGTGCGCCACCATCGGCGTCGCGCAGTGATAGACGTACAGGCCGGGGTTGAGCGCCTTGAACGTGAACGACTTGCTCTGGCCGGGCGCGACCTGCGTTACCGCTGCGCCGCCGCCGGGGCCGGTCACGGCGTGGAAGTCGACCGAGTGGATGTTCACGCTGTTGGGCGCGTTGGTCAGGTTGACCTTGACCGTATCGCCCTGGCGGATGCGCAGGAACGGGCCCGGGACCTTGTTGTCGAAGGTCCAGTAGCGGTAGGTGCTGCCGTCGGACAGCTTGCCTTCCACTTCATGCGTGGTCAGGTCGATCGACAGGTTCTGCGGCGCGCGGTTGCCCACGGTCTTGCCGACCGCATGCGGATCCTGCGAGATGTCCACGGCGGTGGACGCGACCTGCTTCACGTCGCCGACGATGAGCTTGCCGACCATGCCGGCGGCCTTGTGGCCGGGCAGGGTGCAGAAGTACTCGAAGCCGCCGGCCTTGTTGACGCGGAACACGATCGTGGTGGCGGCACCCTTGCCGGACACCTGGTCGGACTTGGCGCCGAACTCGGGCACGCTGATGTCGTGCAGTGCGCCGTCGCCGTTGACGAGCGTGATCTGCACCACCTTGCCTTCGGGTACGCGCAGGTCGGGATTGACCTGGCCTGCGATCGGGCCGGACTCACCGACAAATACAAGCTTGCCGTCGGCGATCTGCGTGCGAAGGGTGAAACTGACGTCGGCCACCGGCGCGACGTTGGTGGCGTTGTGCGCTTCGTGCTGCGCGAAGGCGTGCGGTACGACGCCCAGCGCGAGGCTGATGGCGAGCAGGAGGGAGGACTTGTTCACGACGGGCTCCGGTGGGTTTTCGTTTCGGTCTGGAGGCCACGTTAGAGATCGGCGGAATGGGCCGCCCTGATCCAGATCAAGTTCGCGGAAATGCCGATGAACGCGCTCGGCCTCGCTGCGCGTACGTCCATCGGATTGACCTGCGTCAATGCGCAGCCGGTGCGCGTCGACCACGCTGGCGCCGTGCAATCGGCACGCAAGCCCACTTCCGTCATGGCCAGCCGTACGCTTCTGCTCACCTCACTCCTGTCGTTGCTACCGGCCATCGCCGCGGCGGCGCCATCCGATCCGCCGCCGCGCCTGAGCTGGGAAACCGGCGCGCGGCTGCGCTACGAGCACGTCGACGACGACTTCTTCACCGATACCGCCACGGCCACGACACTGCGCCTGCGCGGCGCGGTGCGCTGGCAGGTGTCCGCGGCGCTCGAAGCCTTCGTCGAGGGCGAGGCCGTCGGCGCGCTCGGCGATGACTACAACAGCAGCGCGAACCAGCGCACCGCGTATCCGCTGATCGCCGACCCGCAGGGCATCGAGCTCAACCAGGCCTGGCTGCGCTGGCATCGCGACACGGCCTCCGCGGTGCTGGGCCGGCAGCGCATCCAGTTCGACAACCAGCGCTGGGTCGGCAACTCGGGCTGGCGCCAGAACGAGCAGACTTTCGACGCGCTGAGCCTGCAGGCGTCACCGGCAAAGGACGTGGTGCTGCGATACAGCGCAGTCACCCGCGTGCACCGCGTCAATGGCGACAACGCGGTCGATCCGCTGGCGCGCCAGCGCAACCTCGATGCCCATCTGTTGAACGCGGCATGGACGCACGGCCCGCATCGCCTGACGGGCTATGGCTATCTGGTCGAGGACCAAGACGTGCGCACCGCCTCGACCGCGACATGGGGCCTGCGGTACGCGCTCCCACCTGTGCCGACGGGCCGCGCCTGGGGCCTGACCGCCGAATACGCACGCCAGCGCGACTACGCCGACAACCCCGCCGACTTCGCGCACGACTACTGGCTGCTCGAACCCGTCGTCGCGATGCACGGACTAACGTTCAAGGCCGGCTGGGAGCACCTGGGCGGCAACGGCCGCCACGCGTTGCAGACGCCGCTCGCGACGCTGCACGCCTTCAATGGCTGGGCCGACCGCTTCACGACCACGCCCGCGGCGGGTCTCGACGACCGTTACATCGTGCTCGGCGGCAAGCTGGCGACATCGCGCGCACGTGGCGCGCTGGAGTGGCAGGCCGCATGGCATGACTACCGCGGCGACGTGGGCAGCCTGCATTACGGGCGCGAACTCGACGCATCGCTCGGCATTCCGCTGGCACCGACGCTGAAGGCGCTGGTCAAGGTCGCCGCCTTCAACGCCGACGCGTTCTCGCGCGATACGCGCAAGACCTGGCTGCAGCTGGAGTGGACGCCCGCCGCGCGTTAGCCCCTGGCAGGCGTCGCCGCCGCATCCGACCCGGTCGCGGCGACGCAGCGGTCGCGGCCGTCGCGCTTGGCCGCGTAGAGCGCGCCGTCGGCTCGCGCGATCAGGCCGGCCGTGTCCTCTTCGACGTTCCATTGCGCGACGCCGATGCTGACGGTCACGGGGATTTCGACGCCCTCGTAGGTCGCCGGCGTCGCGGCGATGCGTCGGCGGATGCGCTCGGCCGCGCGCGTCGCGTCGTCGAGCGGCGTATCCGGCAGCAGCGCGACGAACTCCTCGCCGCCGAAGCGGGCGCCGAGGTCGATCGCACGCAGCTCGTCAGCGAGCGCGCGCGCGGCCGACGCCAGCACGGTGTCACCCGCCGCG
This sequence comes from Lysobacter sp., assembly GCA_004322525.1. Classification (GTDB taxonomy): domain Bacteria; phylum Pseudomonadota; class Gammaproteobacteria; order Xanthomonadales; family Xanthomonadaceae; genus Cognatilysobacter. The sequence goes on from SCUY01000052.1 coordinate 5,198, forward strand.
TGGCCGTACTCATCGTTGACGCGCTTGAAGCGGTCGAGGTCGAGCATCAATACCGACAGGGGCGTGCCATGTCGAAGCGCGCGTGCCTGCTCGGTGGCGAGCCGCTTGTCGAGGTTACGCCGGTTGGCGAGGCCGGTCAGCGCATCGTGCCCGGCGTCGCGCCGCGCGCCCAGCAGCTCGACCAGCAGCCGCAGTTGTGCCTGTGCCGTCCATGCCGCTACGCCGACGAGCAGCACCAGCAACCATGCGTCACGCCAGTCGGCAGGTGTCAGCGGCGGGCCTGCCCAGCCGAGCATCAGCGCCAGCGCGGCGGCCGGTGCGATCGCCGCGCGCAGCGTATGCGGCCAGGGCGCGGGGAACAGCGCCAGCTGCGCCACGATGACGAACGGGAACAGCCCGTAGCCCGCCACGCCGGCCAGATCGACATGCCCGAGCAGCAGCTGGATGGCGCCGAAGCCGAGCGCCTGCACCCAGACGAAGGCCCGCAGCGTAGTGGCGGCCGACAGGTGCCTGCGGACGCGTGACAGCGCGAGCAACGCCGCGGCGATGGCGACGCGAACGCAGCCTATCCGGGCGACCTGCGCGGTTGGCATGACCGCGGCGTCCAGCGCGATCCAGCCCAGCGTCAGCGCGGCCAGCACGGGTGCCAGTGCGCGGACGCGCGCCCGCAGCACCGCGTCGCGCGCGTCCGCGCAGGCGCTCGGCACGCGCAGGCTCGAGGCGAGCCATGCGCGCATGCCGGCTTGGTGTCCTCGCAGGCCGGTCGATGTCGCCACGCGCGTCCCCGGTGCCGTCAGATGCCCACGACCTCGCGGATGCGCGCGGCCAGGTACTCGAAGTAGCGATCGATGTAGCTGATGTCGTTCTCGTGGTCGAGCAGGTACGGATTCATCAGCGTATGGCGGAGAATGACCAGGCGGTCTGCGTCGCCATCGTCGAAGGTCGATGGGTCCAGCTGCAGCCGCGCGCACAACCGAATAAGTGCCGCATCGCCGACGATGCCGGGCCGCAACGTGGTCGCCGAGCCGAAGAACTGGCGCATCTGCAGTGGATGGCGGGGATCGCAGCGCATGCCGTCGTGCAGGGCCTGCACGAAGCGGTTGGCACGCGCGACGTCGAGGTTGCCGGCCGGGTTGAGCGCGAGCGCGACCAGGTTGCTGTCGGGCATGAACGGAATCGCGACCTGCGCCATCGGCGCGATCGCCTGCGCGAATGCTTCGACGCGTGCGACGAAATGCTCGGTGGCGCGGATGGTCTGCCGGGGCAGGGCACCGAAGTGCAGGTGGTCCAGCGGCATTACGCGATGGGTGACGTATACCGCGGCGGCCGCGGCGCCGGACTTCGACCCTTCCGGGATCACCTGGCCGAGCCGGCGGTGGCGCGCGAAGTAGTCCGGCGCGGCATCGCCGTGGAAGACATAGTCGGCCTGCTCGGCGAGCAGAGAAACGCCGCGCTGGTCTCGACAGACGAACGCGCCGGCGCCATACGGCAGGTAGCCGAGCTTGTGCGGATCCACGGTGATCGAATCGGTGCGTGCGAGCGCAGCGAACGCGTCGTACACCGCCGGTTGCGGGAACCGGGCATGCTCCCCGGCGATGTCCGCGCGTTCGCGCAACGTGCCGTCGGCATTGCGGAACAGGGTGGCGAGGTAGCCGCCCCAAGCGGCATCGACGTGCACGCCGAAGCCCAGCCCGCGCACGCCCCAGCGGTCACGCGCGTCGACGATGTGGTCGATCGGGTCGACCGTGCCGTACTCCGTGGTGCCGAGCACGCCGACGGCGAGCAGCACGGGCTGGTCGTCGCGGGCGCAGCGCTCCAGCACGGCGTCCAGCGCGTCCGGGTCCATGCGCATGTCGCGTTCGTCGATCTTCCACAACTGTTCGCGCCCGAGCCCGAGCAGCTTCATGCCCTTGCTCCACGAGTAGTGCGCCGTGGCGGGTGCGAGCACGACCGGAACGCGCAGTTCGCCGTGCCGGGCGAAGAAGTCCGCGATACCGCGCTGTTCGAGGCGTTCGGCGTCCACGCGCTCGCGCCAGTGCATGCGGTCACCCGGGGTGCGCGTCACCAGCCATGCATGCCATCGATCGACCAGCTCGACTCCCGCCGCGCGCGGAAGGTTGAATGCCTCACGCGCGGTCGCTGGCAGGCCGATGTCGGGTACGGCAGCGGCGACGAGCGCGACCGGAAACGCCTTCAGCGCGAGCGCAAGACGCAGCGCCTGGTAGTTCGCCAACGTGCCACCCGAGGTCAGGTGACCGAAGGCGCAGTCGTTGCACGAGGTGTCGTCGCAGTAGCCGAACAACCGCGCGAGCTGCAGGCCGACCCGCACCTCCAGGTCGACCGTGACCGGCGCGGCATCCTCGCTGACGTTGTTCGGGTTGTACGGCAGCGTGAGTATCTGCGCGACCAGGCCCGGCAGCAGCAGGTCGGAGGCCATGTGGCCGATGTAGCGCGGGCTGTGGAACGGCACCGACTGCTTGAGCGCGGCCGAGAGCGAATGCAGCTCACGCCGCATGCGCGCTTCGAACGCCTGGTACGCCGGGTGCGCCGCCGCGCGCGTCGGGATCGCCGGCGGATCCTCGGGATGGAAATTGCGCCGCCAATACACGTGGTCGCGCAGGAATTCGACGACGAGCTTCTCCAGCAGGCCATCGTTTTCGCCGTAGGGCCCAAGGAAGCAGGCGTCCAGCGTTCGACGCTCGGACTCCTGGCGGGCATCCAGCGTATCGGTGCCCTGCAGCCGGGCATTCATGCCGCGCCCCGCAGCAGGAAGAACAGGCCCAGCGGATGATGCGCACGGGCAATCGAGATGATGAAGGCGAACACGGCCAGGGCGGCGATGTAGCAGGTCGCGCGTGTCCCGCGGGTGCGGCCGCGCTTGAGCGCGAACGTGCCCAGGCCGATGTAGACGACCAGCAGCGCCACCTTGGTCGCCAACCAGCCGTTGGCGAACATCGCGTGCGGTAGCAGGGTGAACAGCATCAGCGCGGCGGTGAGCAGCGTCGTGTCGATCGCATAGCTCAGCAGCTTGACGGGCAGGCGCATCGGCCACGCAGCGCCCGACAGCACGCCGGCGCCGCGCAGCGCGAACAGCAGGCCGCTGGCGAGAACCATCGCGATGTGCACGGCCCTGATCTGCGGATAGAACCCGATCACGGAAGGCTCCTCAGCCTGGGCGGCCGTCGATGCGCGGCGCCAGGTAGATGCGGCCGAGGCGCGCGATCCACGGCGTCAGCGCGACCAGCCAGCCCGCCGCCGCGCAGGCCTGCCACAGCATCGGGTCGGGGCTTATCTCGACGACGATGCGCACTAGCGCGACGACGTTGATCGCAACGAAGGCATAGATGGCGACTGGCGGCATCACCAGTGCGCGGCCGGAATGTCCCTGCGTCACCCGCGTGACCATCGCCACCAGCAGCGAGCCGAAGAAGCCGATGAACAGCGCATGCGCGGGGGTGCGGCCGAGCAGATAGTCTCCGTGCACCAGATAGACGACGCTCTGCGCGATGTACAGTGCGAACGTGACGGGCAGCCACGCGAAGCCGAGGAACAGCGCCGTCAGCAGGAACGGCTTTGGCCCGGCTGGCCACCAGCGCGCGAGTGCGAACCCGGACAGTGCGAACAGCGCGAGATCCGGCAGCCACGTCCATGCATAGGCATGTGCGAGTTCCAGTGCGAGGTGCGCCAGCGCGAGCGGCCACATGGCGGCGAGCAGACCCATCGGGCGCCACGCCGTATAGGGCTTGACCGCGTTGCCCGCGAAGAACGGGAACATGCGATGCGCCACCGTCCAGTACAGCGGCAGCAGCATGCCGAAGCCGCCGAGCTTGATCATCGCGTACGCGGCCATCGGCGAGCCGCCCAGCAGGAAGGCGATCCATGCGGCGAGCCCGGCCAGGCCAACGAGCAATGCGGCAAAGCACGAGCGCGCGTGCCAGGTGGTGCCCTTCTCGAGCAAGAGCAGCGGTCCCAGCGTGGCGAGGCCCGCGAGCCAGCCGCCCAGCGTCATCCATGCGCCGACGACGATGCCCGCTTCCCAGCCGAGCGCCCCCAGCAGCGTGGCCAACTGCCCACCAAACAGGCCGATGCCAACAGGTGCATAACGCCAGCGATCGATGTCCGGCAGCCCCATCCAGCGCGGGAACGTGGTGAGCAGGAAGCCGAACACGAAGCTCGGCAGCATCTGGTATTGCATGACGAAGGCATGCAGCCAGCCGGCATACGGGCCGGACGACGGCAGCGCCCAGCCCAGACGCGTGGCCGTGAGCCATGCGGTCCACCACGCCATCGCCAGCAGCACGTTGCTCGCGCCGACGAAGAACAGCAGGCGGTGCGGGGCCGCGAACAGATGCCGCGGATGGGTGTCGGGCAGGGCGGTGGTGACCATGGCGACAGTGTCATCGCCCGCGCGACCGCGCACATTGATCCAGATCAGCTGGCGCCGGTGAGTTCGTGCGGCGCGACCGCGGGTCCGAGGCCTTGGGACCGCAGCCACGCCGGTGAATAGAGCGTCTGCGCGTAGCGCTCGCCGCGGTCGCACAGCAGGCTCACCACGCTGCCGCGCTGGCCTGCCGCGCGCATCTCGTCGGCCAATTGCAGGCAGGCGGCGAGGTTGGTACCCGAGGAGCCTCCATAGCGCTGCCCGAGCAGCGTCTCGAGGGCATGCATCGCTTCGATCGAGCGCACGTCGTCGACCTCGATGACACGGTCGACCACGTCGTAGAGAAAGCCCGGCTCGGCCGACGGTCGACCGATGCCTTCGATCACCGTCCTGCGCGTGGCGGTCGCCGCCTCGCGCGTCGACCAGCCGATCGCGAAGGCGCGACCGCTGGGCTCGGCGACGCATAGCCGCGTGTCGAGCCCGCGATAACGCAAGTATCGACCGATGGTGGCCGATGTCCCGCCGGTGCCGGCGCCGCAGACGATCCA
>SCUY01000010.1 GCA_004322525.1 Lysobacter sp.
TCAGCACGAAGTTGGCGACGAAGACCGGCAGTTCCTCGCCGCTGAGCGGATGGATCGCGCGCAGGCCGGTGTCCATGCCGCGCTTTTCCTGGGTCTCCAGTTCCGCTTCGGATACCCCGCCCTGCCTCAGCCCGGCGATGAACGCCGCCAGCACCGGGTTGGCCTGCGCGGCCCGCACCGCGAGCGGATGCTCGGCCGCGATCGAAACGAAGGTCACGCCCATGAGGGTGTCGGGGCGCGTGGTGAATACGGTCAGTGGCTCGACGCCATCCTGCGGGTCGCGCACGTCGAAACGGATCTCCAACCCTTCCGAGCGCCCGATCCAGTTGCGCTGCATGGTCTTGACCGCATCCGGCCAGCCGGGAAGCGTGTCGAGTCCGTCGAGAAGCTCCTGCGCGTAGCCGGTGATCTTGAGGAACCATTGCGGGATTTCGCGCTTCTCGACCAGCGCGCCGGTGCGCCAGCCGCGGCCGTCGATCACCTGCTCGTTGGCGAGCACGGTCTGGTCGACCGGGTCCCAGTTGACGACGGAATTCCGCCGGTACGCCAGGCCCTTCTTCATCAACCGCACGAACATGCGCTGCTCGTGAACGTAGTACGACGGCTCGCAGGTGGCGAATTCGCGCGACCAGTCGATCGCATAGCCCATCTGCTTCAGCTGGGCGCGCATGTGCTCGATGTTGGCGTAGGTCCACTTCGCCGGCGCGGTGTGGTTCCTGATCGCCGCGTTCTCGGCCGGCAGCCCGAAGGCGTCCCAGCCCATCGGCTGCAGGACGTTATGGCCGGTCATGCGCTTGTAGCGGCTGATGACGTCGCCGATCGTGTAGTTGCGCACATGCCCCATGTGCAGCGCGCCGGACGGATACGGCAGCATCGACAGGCAGTAGTACTTGGGCTTCGACGATGACTCGTCGGGCACGAAGGCGCCGGTGCGGTCCCAGAACTGCTGGGCAGCGGTCTCGATCCCGGCCGGATCGTAGGCGCGGGGGTCGAGGGTCTCGGGCACGGAGGGGGAAGACACGGGACGGTTCCGGACGGGAGAGCGGTCTGACAGACTACCGCAGCGCACAAATCGCCGTCACGCCGGGCCATGCGACGATCGCCGCGCGGCACGCTCCTTGCAAAGCCCCTCCCAATGGTCCCTTCCATGCTGAGCCCCACATCCATCCAGCGGCTGCAGAAGCCCGCGCTTGGCCTGCTCGTTCTGCTGCTGCTGGCAGTCAGCGCCGCCATGATCTGGGGCATGCAGAGCTTCGCCGACAGCGCGCGCTGGGTAGGACATACCTATGAGGTGATCAGCAAGATCGAGACCGTGCGCTCGTCGGTGCGCGAGGTGGAGTCGTCCGCGCGCGGCTACCGGCTCACGGGCCTGCCCGGGCTCCGGTCCGAATACATGTCGAGCCGTCCGGTGGCGACGGGACATGTGAGGGAACTGCTCGACCTGGTGCGGACCAGTGGCGTGCAATCGCGCCGGGCCCGGCAGCTGGCGGAGCTGGTCAACTCACGGATTGCCGAGGTCGACCGCACGGTCGTCCTTTATCGTGAAGGACGGTCCAATGATGCTATCGAGGCGATGCGGGGAGGCCGCGGCCTGCGGCTGATGGACGAAGTGGACAGCCTCGCAGACGCCATGCGCGAGGAAGAAGAACGGCTGCTCGCCGACCGCCGCGTGGACAGCATGCGCAAGGCCGCGCTGCTGACGGGTTTCATCATCGCCGGCATGCTGATCTCGTTCGTGATGCTGGGCACACTGGTGGGCTACCTGTCACGCGACAGCCGCCGTTCGCGGGCTCTTGAGCAGAAGGCCCGCGCGACCATGGCCACGCTCGAGCGGTCGCTGGCCGAGCGCGAGACATTGGCCGAGCAGCGACGCGTGCTCAGCGCATTCGCGGGCCTGCTGCACAGCTGCCAGACCGGCGACGAAGCCCTGTCGGTGGCGGCGAATGCGCTGTCCCAACTGATTCCCAATGGCAGCGGCGTCTGCTACCTGATGCGCTCGTCGCAGAACCTGCTGGAAATGCGCACGCTGTTCGGCACGCGCGGGTCGGGGTACCCGGAAACGATCCGGCCCGACCAGTGCTGGGCGCTGCGACGCGGCAGCATGCATGTTTTCGATCCCGACCGCCCCTCGGCCGCCTGCGAGCACCTGCATGGCCTCGACGACAATGTATTGCGTGGCGCCTGCGTACCCCTCGCGGCCCAGGGGGCGGTGCTGGGCCTGATGCATGTCAGCGGAGGTGCCGGGGAGCCGCTCGACGAGCTGGAGCGCGCAGCTGCCGAATCCGTCGCCGAGCACCTGGCCGTCGTGCTGCACAGCCTGGAACTGCGCGAAACCCTGCGGGTGCAGTCGCTGCGCGATCCACTGACCGGCCTCTACAACCGCCGTTATCTCGAGGAGAGCCTGCCGCGCGACATGGAACGTTGCCAGCGCCGCGGGCATCCGCTGTCGGCCCTGATGGTCGATATCGATTTCTTCAAGCGTTTCAATGACGAGCACGGGCACCCGGCCGGTGACGCGCTGCTGGCGCGTGTGGGCCAACTGCTCGGGCAGGCGACGCGGGATGAGGACATCGCCTGCCGTCTGGGTGGCGAGGAGTTCGCGATCGTCATGCCCGAAGCCGATGGCGACCAGGCGGCAGAGCGCGCCGAACAGCTACGCCTCGCCGTGTCCACCGCCACCGTGACGTACATGCGACGCGAACTCGGCCCGGTGACGGTGTCGATCGGCGTGGCCGAACTGGGCGATGGGGTCGCCTCGCCGCAGGCTCTGCTCGCCGCCGCGGATCGCGCCCTGTATTCGGCGAAGGCACGGGGTCGCGATCGCGTGGAGCGCGCCGGAACGCAGGCCACGCCGTAGCCACGCGCAGACGATGCGCCTGTGATTCAATCGGTGCTTCCCAGCAGGAGCCGCCGATGGCCATCCGGATTTCCGCCCCGCTCCTCGCCATAGCGTTCGGCGCGGCCACCCCTCTCGCACAGGCCGCCACCGCGGAGCCATTGGCGCTGCGCTGCGAGCGTCTGTTCGACGCCCGCGCCGGTCGCATGCTGGGGCCGCACACCATCGTGACGCGCGACGGCCGCATCGCCGAGGTCCGCGCCGGGCTGGCGGACGTGCCAGGCACCCGAGCGATCGATCTCGCCGGCCACACCTGCACGCCGGGCTGGACCGACCTGCACGTCCACCTGGGCTCGGAGTCGAGCCCGTCGAGCTATGAAGAGGAATTCCGCCTCGATGACGTCGATTTCGCGTTCCGTTCGGTCGGCTATGCGAAGAAGACGCTGATGGCCGGCTTCACCAGCGTTCGTGACCTTGGCGGCAATGTCGCGTTGCACCTGCGCGATGCGATCAATCAGGGCCTGATCGATGGTCCGCGCATCTGGGCCGCAGGCACGTCCATCGCCACGACCGGCGGCCATGCCGACCCCACCAATGGTTACAACAGCGTGCTGCAGCACCTGATCGGCCCGCCCGGCCCCACCGATGGCGTGGTCAATTCGCTCGATGACGCGCGCCAGGCCGTGCGCCAGCGCTACAAGGAAGGCAGCGACGTCATCAAGATCACCGCCACCGGCGGCGTGCTGTCGTATGCGAAGTCCGGCGACGCGCCGCAGTTCACCGTCGAGGAAGTGAAGGCGGTAGTGGATACCGCGAAGGACTATGGCTACCGCGTCGCCGCGCATGCGCATGGCAAGGAAGGCATGAAGCGCGCGGTGCTCGGTGGCGTCACCAGCATCGAGCACGGCACCTACATGGACAACGAGGTCATGGACCTCATGAAGCAGAAGGGCACGTGGTACGTACCGACGATCTATGCCGGCAGGTTCGTCGCCGAGAAGGCGAAGATCGACGGCTACTTCCCCGCCGTGGTGCGCCCCAAGGCCGAGCGCATCGGTGCGCTCATCCAGCAGACCGCTGCGAATGCCTACAAGCGCGGCGTGAAGATCGCCTTCGGCACCGACATGGGCGTCGGCCCGCATGGCGACAATGCCCGTGAATTCGGCTACATGGTCGCTGCCGGCATACCCGCTGCCTACGCCTTGCAGGCAGCCACCTTCCACGCGGCGCAGGTGCTTGGTGTCGACGACCAGGGCGTGGTGGAAGCCGGTAAACGCGCCGATATCGTGGCCGTACCGGGTGATCCGCTGCAGGACATCAGCACCACATCGAAGGTTGACTTCGTGATGAAGGACGGCGTGGTTTACCGTGAACCGGCAGCGGCACGGGCGGCGGGCACTTGATGCGGGACGCTGCGAACTTTCGCGTTGCCTGTGGCCCCTGCAACGCCGGTTACGGCGCAGCCGGGGCCGCGGCATGACAGGCGAGTGGATCGGCTACGTCGGTGCGACGCTCACCACGCTCTCTTTCCTTCCACAGGCGATCAAGACGATCCGCACGCGGGACACCCGTGGCATATCGCTTGGCATGTATGCGGTGTTCACCGTCGGCGTCGCCTTCTGGTTCGGCTACGGGCTCGTGCTGGGATCGTGGCCGATGATCGCCTCCAATATCGTGACCCTCGGCCTGTCGGCAACCATCCTGGTACTCAAGCTGCGCTACGGCTGAGCCGCGCGCCGAGCAGCAGGGTCGCCAGGAACCAGCCGGCGAAGGCGATGCGCTGCGACAGGCCCACAGGCAACAGGCCGGGCATGGCGAGCGCGAACAGCAGCGTGGTCGCGGCGCAGGACAGCATCGCGATGCCCAGTCCGCGACGGCTGGCTTCCCCGATCGCCAGCATGGCCGCGCCGCTGGCGAAAGCGATCCACCAGAACGTCCACATGACCGCATGCCATCGGCTGCCATCGGCATGGAGGTCGTGCGAGTCCAACGGGAACACGCCCTGCAGGCTGAAGGCGAGCCCGGCGAGTACCAGTGCCCATGCGCCGAGCCTCGCCGTCCAGCGCGCATCGGCCATTGCATCGCGCATCGCATAGGCCACGAAAGCCGAGAGCAGCCCCGGCACGATGAAAGCCAGAAGGTTGAATGCCGGCGCGCGCGGAACGCCGGTCGCACCCAGCATGGCCACCGGATGCGTCAACTGCGAAAACACCGGAAAAAGCGCGCCGAAACCGACGACCGAACCGGCAAAGAGAAGCGCCGCGGCGATGGCGGCGTGGCGTGGCGTGCTGTGAGGTTTTCGCATGCCCCATGCTAGCGTGCCGCCCTTGCGCCGCCGCGCTGGCATCCCCAGTTCGGTGGCAGCCAAGGAGCCGACCATGACTACCACCGACACCCTCCCCAACGTATTCGATGCCACCGCCGAACGCTTCCAGGAGGAGGTGCTGCAGCGCTCACTGCAGATACCGGTCCTGGTCGATTTCTGGGCCGAGTGGTGCGGCCCGTGCAAGCAGCTGGGCCCGTTGCTGGAAAAACTGGCCAATGACTACAACGGCGCGTTCCTGCTGGCGAAGGTGGATGTCGAGAAGGAGCAACAGCTCGCGGCCGCGTTCCAGGTCCGCTCGATCCCGACCGTCTTTCTGGTGAAGGACGGGCAGCTGGTCGACGGATTCCCCGGGGCCCTGCCCGAGAGCGCCCTGCGCGAGTTCCTGCAATCACATGGGATCACGCCCGCGGAACCCGCACTGCCTCCGGCGCCCGAAACCGATACGCCGCAGGCTGCACCCGACCCGCATTCCGAGGTGGTACGCCTGCGCGCCGAAGTCGCCGCCAAGCCGGACGATGAGGCGCTCAAGCTGGATCTCGCCCTCGCCCTGCTCCGCGCCGGCGCGACAGCCGAGGTCGAACCGATGCTCGATGCCCTGCCCGCCAACCTCGCCACCGATGACCGCGCCGAACGCGCGCGCGCCCATCTCAGGCTGATGGCCGCGATGAAGAATGCGCCGCCACCGGAGGTTCTGGAGGCGGCGATCGCCAGCGATCCGGACGACCTGCGCGCACGTCACCTGCTCGGCGTGCAAAGACTGTTCGAGAGCCGCGAGGCCGAGGGGCTCGACCAGTTCATCGAGATGCTGCGCCGCGACCGCAGCTTCGACGACGGCCTGCCGCGCCGCAGCCTGATCGATGCCTTCCGGGTGATCGACGATGCGGACCTCGTAAGCGGCTACCGCCGCAGGATGTCGTCACTGCTGTTCTGACATCCCGGGACAGCACGGTGGATCCACGCCATTGAAGGCGGATTCCGGGCATCCGCCATGGTCGCGACGCGGCGATGACGTTGACCGCGTCGCAGAACGCGATATCGCCGTCGCTTCGCCCGACCGCCACGTCGTATGCTCCGCCGCGTGAGCCAGGACGCCCCGCCCCCCGACGACATCACCCCGCTTCCGCAGGTCGACGGATATCGCCTTTTGCGCGAAGTCGGCCACGGCGGCATGTCCACCGTCTATCTCGCGCGCCAACTCGCGCTCGACCGGGAAGTGGCGCTGAAGGTGATGGCGCGCAATACGCTGGCCGACGAGGTCAGCCGTCGTCGCTTCGAGAACGAAGTGCGGACGATCGCACGGCTCGAACATCCGCACATCGTGCGCATCCACGAGTTGGGCCGCACGCGCGACGGGCTGCCTTATTACTCGATGCCCCATCTTTCGCGCGGCCATCTGGGCGGACGCGACTTCACCTGCGACGAACCGGGGGCCATCGCGATGGCGCAGCCCCTGCTGGCCGCGCTGGAATACGCGCACTCCCGCGGCGTCGTACATCGCGACGTCAAGCCGGAGAACGTGCTGTTCGACGACGCGGGGCGCCCGCTGCTCGCCGATTTCGGCATCGCCTTGCGGCGCGGCTTCGGGCCGCGTGTCACCGCCGCTGGCCTGGCTGTGGGCAGCACGGCCTACATGGCCCCCGAGCAGGCGCGTGGCGAAGATGTCGACGGCCGCGCGGACCTGTACAGCGTCGGCGTCGTGCTCTGGGAGATGCTCGCGGGGCGGCTTCCGTACGAGGCCAAGGACGCCCTCTCGATGGCGCTGATGCACGCGCAGGATCCGATTCCCAGACTGCCGCGACGCCTGCGTCACTGGCAGCGATTCATGAACCGCGCCCTGTCCAAGGCGGCCGACCAGCGCTTCCAGACCGCGGCGGAGATGCGCGATGCCATGCGGGCGGTGCATCCGCCGCGCTGGCTGCCCGCCTGGGAACGCGCGACAGCCCTGCTAGACAGGCGGGCATTGCGCATCGGCGGGATCGCCATAGCCGCGCTCGCGGCGATCGGGCTGGTGATGGCTTTCTGGCCTTCGACGCCCGACGAGGGCTTCTTCCGTGCCCCGGGCCGGGCCACCGTCGCCGCTCCGGCCGCGCGGCCCGCACATGACCCGACCGAATCGATGCTCGCCCCGGTGCCGGGTGCGGATGTGGAGTCGGCGGTGCAGAACGCCCGCAACCAGATCGCGCGTCAGGCGCTCACCGCGCCGGAGGGCGACAACGCGATGGCATCCGTGCTCGCGGCCTGGCATGCCGCGCCGGCCGATCCCCGCGTGCAGGCGATCATCGACGACCTCGCCGGTGCGATGCAGGTGCGGATCGTCGCCAACCTGCGCGATGCCAACGACAAGGCGGCAAAGCAGCTCTACGAGCGTGCCCTGCTGTTCGCGCAGCAGACCGGGCAGACAGCAGGCCCCGCCCATGCGGCGCTTCGCAACGCCGCGGCCACGGCCGTTCGGTCCCGTTTCGACACCGCCGCCAAACAGGGAAACCGCAAGCGGGCCGAGCAGTCGATCGCACTCGCGCGCGACTTCGACATCCCGCCGGCGGACGTGGCTCGATGGTCCAGGCAACTCGTGTCGATCGCGAAGAACGGCGCCGCCGCGACTGCCGATGACCCCGGACGCGGTGCGCTCTCACCACGCCCCGTAAGCCGGGCGGAGTTCGAGCGTTTCGCGGAGGCGACGAACCGGCCGGCCTCTCTCTGCCGCGAACGGGCATCGCTGCTGCGCGTACTGGCTCCCCGCAGCTGGAAGAATCCCGGGTTTGCGCAGAGCACCGGCGATCCGGTCGTCTGCGTCTCATTGCAGGATGCCGAAGCCTATGCGCATTGGCTGCAGAGCCGCACAGGCCAGCGCTACCGTCTGCCCACGGCGCATGAATCGGACCGTGCCGGTGCCAATACCGGCCCGCGCCCGCTCGCGCTGTGGCTGCGTGACTGCGGCGCGACCTGTACGCAGCGGCTGGTGACAGGCACTTCGTGGCGCGTGCGTGGTGGCCCACGTCCGCTCCAGGCGAACCGGGGTTACGACGACGTGGGCTTCCGGCTCGTTCGCGAACGCTGAGCCACTAGAATCGCGGCATGCGTACACCCAACCTGCAGCGACTCTTCCTCACCGGCCTGCTGACCCTGCTGCCCATCTGGCTCACGTGGGTCGTGGTCAAGTTCGTTTTCGTCCTGCTGTCAGGCATCAGTCGTCCGTTGATCGATCCCGGGCTCAGGCGGCTCGCCGAAGGCAATGCCGCCCTGGCGTGGCTGACCGATGTCTGGGTCCAGAATGCGCTCGCGATGCTGGCGACCGTCGCGGTGATCCTGCTGTCGGGCGTGATGGCGCGCCGCGTATTCGGGCAGAGAATGCTGCGCTGGTTCGAGGCGCTCATGAAGCGCATTCCCTTCGCCAACCTCATCTACGGTAGCGCGCGGCAACTGCTCGACATCCTGCAGACCAAGCCCGACGGCACGCAGCGTGTCGTGCTGGTGGATTTCCCGCACAAGGAGATGAAGTCGATCGGATTCGTCACCCGCGTATTGCGCGAGAACGGCACCGGCCGCGAACTGGCGGCCGTCTACGTCCCGACCACGCCGAACCCGACGTCCGGTTATCTGGAGATCGTGCCGATCGAACTCATCACGCCCACGGACTGGACGGTCGACCAGGCGATGAGCTTCATCATCTCCGGTGGCGCGGTATCGCCCGAGTCGATTCCGTTCTCTGTTTCCCGCCCCACAGACGCGGGCTGAGCTCGCGTGCGGAGGCGCCGCTTGAACGATCCGGGCAGGCAACCTCCTTCGCGCCTTCCAGCGAGGATGGCCTGCCCGTGAGCGGTATTCAGGGCCTCGCCAACGGCCGGATACGCGCGCTCATCGACTCACGTTCCAACGCCGGCGCGCTATCGACAACACCATCGAGTGCAGGGATGAACGTGATGGCGCCTGAGACACCTCCTGTCCTGCAGGACCGCGCGGTGCGCCTGTTCATCGGGCTCGCGGCGCTGTTCTGCGTCAACACGGTGCTGGCCGAATTCATCGGCGTGAAGATCTTCGCGCTCGAGGGAACGCTCGGCATCGAGCCATTCGAATGGCGGCTGTTCGGCCAGGCCGGCTCGCTCAGTTTCACGGCCGGCACTCTGCTGTGGCCGGTGGTATTCCTGATGACCGACCTCATCAACGAGTTCTACGGCCGACCCGGCGTGCGCATGGTCTCGATGCTCGCGTCCGGGCTGATCGTCTACGGGTTCGTGTTCGCCTTCGCAGCCATTTCACTGGCGCCGGCGGACTGGTGGCGCGGAGCCGCCACCGCGCAAGGCGTGGCCGACTACCAGGCTGCATTCGCCGCGGTGTTCGGCCAGGGTCTGTGGACGATCGGAGGTTCGCTGGTGGCGTTCGGGCTGGGACAGCTGATCGACGTCGCCGTGTTCCGCCGTATCCGTCGAGCGACCGGAGAACGCGCGATCTGGTTGCGCTCCACCGGCTCGACAGCCGTTTCGCAACTCGTCGACAGCTTCGTCGTGCTCTACATCGCTTTCGTACTCGGGCCGCAGCACTGGCCGACGTCACTGTTCCTCGCCGTGAGCACGGTCAATTACGCGTACAAGATGCTGGCGGCGGTGGCGATGATCCCGCTGATCTATCTCGTCCGGGCCTGCATGACCCGCTATCTCGGCGCCGCACGTGCCCAATCCCTGCGAGAACTGGCAGCCGCCTGACGATCCCCGCCTGCCCCATGACTTCCGACCGGCGTGCGCAGCCTTCGCATGCGCGATGCTGGGCCCATCCCTGAAGGAGCTGCACCCATGACGTCGCGCCCGCTTGCCCTCGCCCTAGGCCTTGCCATCGGTCTTGCCTCACTGCCCGCCGACGCCGCACCGAAGCCACATGCCATCGCCCATGCAAAGGCTGGAATGGCGCAGCCGTCGAAGGGCGCCCGCCTCACCGCCCTGTATGAGCAGTACTGGGAAGAAACGCTGAAGCTCAACCCGTTGCAGGCCACCTTCCAGGGTGATCCGCGCTACAACGACCAGCTACCCGACTTCGGCTCGGCCGCATTCCGCGCGAAGTCCCACGACTTCACCGCGCGCTGGCTGAAAAAGATCCAGGCGGTGGGGCCGAACGGGCTGAGCGGGCAGGATCTGCTGAGCTACCAGATCTTCGTCGATGGCGCGAAACGCTCGCTCGAAGGCGAACGCTTCCCCGACTGGATGATGCCGATCAACCAGATGGGTAGCATCCCCAGCTACGCGGTGATGTTCGGCTCGGGCACCGGCCCGCAGCCATTCAAGACAGTCAAGGACTACGACAACTGGCTCAAGCGCGCGAACCGCCTGCCGACACTGTTCGACACCAGCATCGCCAACATGCGCATCGGCATGAAGCAGGGCGTCGTGCAGCCGCGCGTACTGATGGTCAAGGTGGTGCCGCAGCTTGATGCGTTGATCAAGGACAAGCCCGAGGAGACGCTGTTCTGGGGGCCGGTGGCGAACATGCCGAAGGCGTTCCCCGCCGCCGATCGCGCTCGCCTCACGAAGGCCTACCGGAGCCTCATCGCCGACCGCCTGCTGCCCAGCTACCGCAAGCTGCGCGCCTTCATCAACGATGAATACCTGCCGGCCACGCGCGATACCTACGGCCTGGACAAGCTGCCGAACGGCCAGGCCTGGTATGCCTATGCCGTACGCAACAGCACCACGACGACGCGTAGCCCGGCGCAGATTCATCAGATCGGCCTGGACGAAGTCGCGCGCATCCATGGAGAGATCCGCAAGGTGATGGCGCAGGTGGGCTTCAAGGGTTCGCTGCAGGAATTCTTCACCTTCATGCGCACCGACCCGCAGTTCAACTTCAAGACGGAGGACGAACTGCTGGGCTATTACCGTGCGATCGAGAAGAAGCTCGAAGCGGGCGTGCCGAAACAGTTCTCGCTGGTGCC
>SCUY01000053.1 GCA_004322525.1 Lysobacter sp.
CTCGACGGACATCGTCGCGCCATCCCATCGAACGTCCATGCCGATGTCGAGGAAGACGGTGACGATGCCGGTGTCCTGGCAGATCGGCCGCCGGCCTTCGGCGCACATGCGCGAGTTGATCAGGATCTGCGCCATCGCGTCGCGCGCGGCGGGGGACTGCTCGCGCTCGTAGGCCGCCGCGAGCGCCCTGATGTAGTCGACCGGGTGGTAGTAGCTGATGTACTGCAGTGCGTCGGCGACGGACTGGATCAGGTCGTCCTGGCGGATGGCCACGGGCGTCGACGACGCGAAGGCGGAGGAGTTGGACACGATGGGCGCCACGTGCGTTCGGCGGAAAGTGCGCCATTTTACTGCCCGGTCGCGTTGAACGCCCGATGCACCGCCGCTGTTTCAGGCGCGGCGAGCCAGTGACCCGGGCTGCGAGGGGTCCAGCATGCCTGGCAGCAGGTCCGACGCCATGGGAGGGCTGAACAATGTTCCCTGAAGGCCCGAGCAGCCCCAGCCGACCAGCAGTTCGCGGTGCGCCTCGGTCTCCACGCCTTTGGCGATGACCGGGCAGCCCAGCGCCACACCAGCGCGACAGATCGCCTCGGCGATGCGTCGCGCGCGCTCGTCGTCCGGCAGGGCACCCACCACGTCGAGGTCGAGCTTCAGCGCATCGAAGCCGAAATCCGCCAGTTGCGAGACGCTGGCCTGGCTGGTAGCGACATCATCCACGGCTACCTTGACCCCCATTGCGCGCAGATCGGCCACGAGGTCGCGGCCCTTTTCGCCCAGCGGGAAGAGTTGTTCGCCGCGGAACTCGATCTCCAGCCACTGTGGTTCGAGGTTCGACTCGCCCAGGGAGTCGTCAACCTGCGCGAGCAGGCGATCCGGATCGAAACGCGCGAGCGAGACATTCACCGACACCGGCCAGTGCGGCAGCCCCGCCTGCTGCCAGGCAGCGTTCTGCAGGCAGGCTTTGCGCATCACCCATTCGTCGATCTGCAGGATCAGCCCGGTCTCTTCGGCGACCGGAAGGAACATCTCGGGCAACAGGATGCTGCCGTCCATCCGCCGCCAGCGCAGCAGCGCTTCGACCGCATTGAACTGCCCATCGCGCGCATCGACCACGGGCTGGTAGTCGAGCACGAAATCCTCGCTCATCAGCGCCAGCCGCAGGTCGTGCTCGGTGCGCATGCGCGCATCGGCACGTTCGCCCATGAGGTCGGTGAAGTAGCTGTAGCGGCCGCGACCGGATTCCTTGACGTGGTACAGCGCGGTATCGGCCTGCTTCATCAGCGTGCGCACGTCGCGGCCATCCTGCGGATACAGCGAGATGCCAACGCTCGCGGACACCTGCAGCTCGTGCCCGTCGATAAACATCGGTTGCTCGATCAGGCGGATCAGCTTCTCGGCCACGCGCGCGGCATCGCGCGGGTCAGCCAGGCGCACCAGCAGCACCACGAACTCGTCGCCGCCCTGCCGGCTCACCGTATCGTCGGCGCGCACGCATTCGCACAGGCGCGTCGCGACTTCCTGCAGCACCTTGTCGCCGATGGGATGGCCGAGGGTGTCATTGATGGGCTTGAATCTGTCGAGGTCCATGTACAGCACCGCGCCGCGGCCGCCCTGCCCCATCTGGGCGAGCGCCTGGGTCAGGCGGTCCTGGAACAGCACGCGGTTCGGGAGCCCGGTGAGGAAGTCGTGCTGCGCCATGTGCGAGAGGGCCTGCGCCTGCTCGCGTACGTGGGTGACGTCATG
Organism: Lysobacter sp.; assembly: GCA_004322525.1. Lineage (GTDB taxonomy): Bacteria > Pseudomonadota > Gammaproteobacteria > Xanthomonadales > Xanthomonadaceae > Cognatilysobacter. The sequence goes on from SCUY01000053.1 coordinate 1,744, forward strand.
GAACATCAGCACGCCGCCGATCGCACGGCCTTCGCCATCCCGGAGCGGCGAGGCGGACTCCTCGATCGGCCGATGCGCGCCGTCGCGACGCACCAGTTCAAGCTCCCCTTCGAGCCGGGCCGGCTGGCCGGTGTGGAGCACGCTGCGCAGGACGGAGGGACGCGGCAGGCCTTTCGCCGGTTCGATGAGGCGGATCACCTCCTCGAGTTCGCGGCCGACCGCCTCCTCCGGCAGCCAGCCGGTAAGTTCTGCCGCGGCGGGATTGAAGGCCGTGATCGTGCCCGCGGTGTCGACCACAACGAGCGCGTCACCGATCGAGTCGAGCGTGGCCTGCGCCTGTTCGCGCGCATGGCGGGCGGCAGCCTCGAGTGCATGCTGCGCGGAGAGATCGCGCAGCGAGACCACTGCACGGCCACCGTGCTCGCCCGGCATCGATCCCAGGCGCAGCTCGACAGGAAACGACGTGCCATCGTGACGCCGCGCGCGCATTTCCGGGGCCGCCCCTTCGTGCTGGACGGCAGCCGCCGGCGGTTTTTCGACAAGCCAGGCCGTCAACGGGGTGCCGACCAGATCGGCCGTCTGCGCGCCAAGCAGGTCCATCACGGGGATGTTGTGCAGTTGGATGCGGCCGCTCTCGTCGAGCACGAGCGTAGGGTCGGGCGCGGCCGCGATCATCGTGCGCAGGTCACGTTCGCTCTGCCCGCGCCATGTCACGTCGTCCGCCAGCAGATGGAAGCCGGCGATGGCACCGTCCAGGCCGAAATGCGGTTCGAGCCGTACATCGAGTATCCGGTCACCGCGCGCTTCCACCTGCAGACGTTGCGAAGCACCCGCGAGCACGCGCTGGATGCTCGTCGCGAGCATGCGGTCGGCATCGAGGCCCAGCACGGCGGACAAGGGCATGCCCTCGAGTTGTTCGCGCGCGACACCGGCCCATTTGGCATAGACCTCGTTGACGTGGCGGTGGCGATGATCGCGGTCGCAGGTCGCGACCAGCCCGGGCGCTTTCTCGGTGAGGGTGAACAAGTGCCCGGTGGCGGCGCGTAGCCGCGAGCGTACGCGGTCGCGCTGGTGCACGAGCAGGCTGCCGACGGTGGCGATGGCGATGACGCAGGCCAGCAGCGTGAACACCGCCGGCGGTGTCCATCCACCGAACATCCGCGCCAGCAGCAGTGGACGCAGACTCGCGATCGAAACCGCCGCGAACGCCAGGAACGCCCCGAGGAGGGCGACGATCCGCGGCCGGCCGGCAGCCGCGAACGCGAGGATCGCGAGGGCCAGCAGGGGCACCATCCGCGGCGCCCATATCGCGAGCGCTGCTCCGCCCAGTGCAACGGTAGCCGCGAACAGCAGCGTGGCGCGTTGAGGATCGGTGGCGAAGGGGTCGATATCGTCGGCCGCGGCTAGGGTCGCGGCGCAGGGATACGCCGCCACCGCACCGAGCGCCACCGCGGACCACGCCGTAGTCCAGGGCATCGGCACCGGCCATGGAGCCTGCAGCGCAAGCAAGGCAAGCGGGCCGGCCAGTGCCGCCAGCAGGGCGAGGACGGGCATGAACATCGCCGGGTCGTCCCATTCGTGCAGTGGCTGCCGACGCCGCGACACCTCGCGTAGGCCGATGACCACCGCAGTCATCGCGGTCATGGCGACAGCGGCTTCGATCGCATCACGGCGTGCGGCCGCGGCCCCCGCTGCGATCCCCGCTGCCACCGCCAGCCAGCGCGGGTCGAACCGCCCGGGAAGTGCGCGTGCATTCCACAGCCCCGCCCACGCGCCCGCCACTACTCCCCATGCGGCGAAAGCGAGCATCGGCGGCAACCAGCGCCATGCCGCCAGGATCGCCAGCGCCACGACCAGGCCAACCAGCAACGGCGCCCGCAGCTGCCGCGCGAGCGCAGGCATGCGACGCGGTGGTGCCACGGCCGGGTCCACCGTCGATGCGGAGCGGATGCTGCGTGGGTTCATTCGGAGTGGCTCCCGGCGCGGGAGCGATGCGGACTCGGGGGATCGATCATTGTGTATATCGGCAGGGGGAGGAATCTGTGCAGTCCCTGCCAGCTCCCGCCTTCCGCCGTTGGAGATCGCCCGATGGTCACAGCCCCTTGGCACAGGAGATTTCCCATGTATCGCGACATCCGGGCGATGTCCCTGCTCGCCGTCCTGTGCACGGCATGCTCCGCCCCCGTACCCGCCACCCATGGCATCGCGACCGCCACCCAGACCGCTCCCGCAGGTATTTCATCGACTACAGGCCGGGTCACCGTCATCGCCCGCGGGCTCGTCCACCCCTGGGCGGTCGCACCGCTGCCGGACGGCGGCTTCCTTGTCACCGAACGCCCGGGGCGCCTGCGCCGCATCAGCGCCGACGGGCAGATCTCCGCGCCATTGGCGGGCGTGCCGGAGGTCTGGGCACAAGGCCAGGGCGGGCTGCTCGACGTGGCGCTCGCGCCCGATTTCCTCAGCAGCCACCGGGTGTATCTCACCTATGCCGAGGCAGGGGCGGACGGCACCGCGGGAACCGCCGCCGGCGTGGCAACGCTTGAAGGCGACCGCCTGACGGGCTTCCGCCGC